>JAFDAP010000169.1 GCA_019313765.1 Deltaproteobacteria bacterium
TTCGCAGTCTACAATGAGGATTTTGATGGATTACACCTGGCCCGGAAATGTGCGCGAGCTGGAAAATGCGATTGAACATGCCTTTGTACTTTGCATTGACAAGGATATCGATATTTTTGACCTGCCTGTTGAAATACGGCAATTCGAGTATCGACCCGTTGCCCCGAAAGCGCCCCTTTCACCCCAGAACAACCGTTCTTTAGGAAAAAAACTTTCCCATGATATCCTGATTGAGATCCTGCATGAATGCGATTGGAACAAGGCCGAAGTCGGCAGACGGGTGGGACTGAGCAGAACCGCGATATGGAAATATATGAAGAAGTGGGATATCCCGCTTAAAGGGCCAGCCTAATTTCGGCCAAAACTACACCCTCCTTTCAGCCCTCCTGGGCTTCCAGGTATTTTTCCGCATAGAGAGCAGCCGAGGTCCCTTCGCCGACCGCGGTGGCGATCTGACGGGGGTTTTCACTGGTCACGTCACCGGCGGCAAAAATCCCGGGCACACTGGTCTCCTGCCTGCGGTCGACCTTGATAAAACCCTGCTCATCCAGGGCAACTGCCCCATCGAGGAACTCAGTCACCGGCCGGGTCCCCACCAACACAAAAACCCCTTCCACATTTAGAGTGCTTTCTTCTCTGTTCTTGACGTTTCGCAGGCGGAGCCTTTCCACTCCGGTTTCGCCTTCAATACTGATGGGCACCGTATCCCAGATAAATTCGACCTTTTCATTTGCAAAGGCCCTTTCCTGGATGATCTTAGTGGCCCGTAATTCGTCCCGCCGGTGGATGACATAGACCTTACGGGCAAAACGTGTAAGAAAAACAGCCTCCTGTACCGCGGTATCACCCCCACCGATCACTGCAACGACCGCTTCCCGGTAAAAAGGGCCATCACAGGTGCCACAGTATGAGACGCCCTTCCCCGTGAGCAGATCTTCTCCTTCAATCCCGACCTTGCGAGGCTTGGCGCCTGTGGCCACAATAATAGAGCGAGCATTCATTAACCCCGAATCAAGGGAAAGTTGTTTTATGGAACCCCCCCAATCAACCTCCTGTACCTCATGGCTGATGATGGTCAGGCCAAACCGTTCCGCCTGCTTTTTTATCCGATCCATGAGCTCAAACCCGCTGATCCCCTCGGGAAAGCCGGGGTAATTTTCTACAAAGTCTGTGGTGAGCACCTGGCCACCGGGACTCAGCTTTTCCAACAGCACCACATCGTGTTTGTCCCGGGCCGCATAGATCCCGGCGGTCAGGCCGGCCGGGCCCGCTCCGATAATGACCAGATCATGCATCTCTGATGATATTGAGTTCTTATCGCTCATAATTGGTACCTCACGTTGTTTTTTTTGGTATTATCAAATTTTACACCCTATCCTGTTTTATCTCAACGCTGTGGTCAAGAAATTTCTTATCAGACTTGATTGATACCGAATTTAAGTGATTGAGATATCTTTGGCTTGTGCAGGGATCAGTAAAAAAGGAAATCCGCGCCCGTCGAAGATTCCGCTATGCGGAGGTGGGCGTGGATTTCTGAATAAAGTGTATTATTTTAGCTCTTTGAAAATGGCAGCTAACTGCATGGGAATTGACTTCCCCCTCGATGCCTTTGTGGACACCAGAGGCACGCCTCTTCAGTCTACAGTCCGCCAGGGGGCCAGGCCATTTAATCACGATGAACTTGAAAAGATAATGGCCGTGGATGGATGTCTTCCATGCCACGACCATTATGAAGATAAGATTTATGGAAATTTCAAACTGAGCAGAGAGCGTTTAAAAACTGAAAAGGATCTGCCATGCTGGGAACTGGCCCGAAGATATGCGCCGTAATCGGCGGCATCGCGCCTTAAGGGTATCCTTGGACAGAATTAAACAGTTTGCATCTCGTGACGTTGTTTTTGGTCATTGCGAGCGACAGAAGGGAGCGGGGATTGCTTCGTCGCTGTCGCTCCTCGCAATGACAGTTCTTAAGCAATCAGTTTTGTACTACCGTTGGTAAGAGTTGCCGGACCCTGGGTTCTACTCGGTCGGATAACCCGCCTTTTTCCATGCCTTCCAGCCACCATCCATATTTTTCACATTCTTGTAACCCATCTTACCAAGCCTAAGCGTTGCAAGGGAGCCCCTGCCGCCTGTTTTGCAATAAACAACGATTGTCGCATTCTTGTCAGGGATCTTCTTCGCGATCTTAAACTCAAGGAGGCCCCTGGGAAGATTCTGTGCGCCAACTATATGCCCTGCATTATACTCGTTTGGCTCCCTGACATCGAGGATGATAATCCCGGCTTTGCCAGACATGGCCTTTGCGTCCGCCACGGAGATCTCTACAATACTCTTCTTTGCCTCGGCCACAAGGTCCTTTTTGGTCATATCCTTGGCTAATGCCAGGGGTGAACTGAAGGCAAATGCGACGCTGATTACCAGGGTGATCATAAAAATCAAATTTTTTCTTTTCATGAGACTTCCTCCTTAATATCTAATTTTTTTAGCATCAATGTACATATATGAGACTTGTTTAAAAAACTTTCTAAGCTATCTTCTCACCCCCTTTCGGAAAAACTATAAGTAACCGTTCACAGGGTAAGAGTTCGCCGTCAGGGTTACCTTTCTTTCCTTGACCTTGCGAGTAGCTCCCGGGCTAGCACCCTTCATCGTCTTCTTCTTCTGGTTTTGGTACAGGAGCCGCCGGCGTGGCGCCCTTGACATCCGAAGTGGTGGCTTCAGGTGGCGGCGCAGGCCTGTTTTTCAGCTCCAATGCCCAGGAAAACACGAAGCAGATGTCGTAAAAATGCCAGGCCCTGGCTGAATAGGGGTTTGCCTGTATGGCCTTGCGAAATGCCTCCCTGGCCTCCTTATGCCTGCCCCGTTCGCAGAGTTCCTGCCCGGACCGGACCATCTTGGCGCAAAGGGCCTTGTCAATGGTTATGGTTTTGGCTCCCTCTCCAAAGGAGTGGGGTGGCAGGGAAAGGAATGTGGCCAACAAAAGACCGCCAATGGCGAATACCAATAGTTTATTTTTCATTATCTGCTCCTTATTCTATTAAGTTTCATCCCCCGCCCTAACCCCAGCCCGCCAGTGGCCAAGCCTTACCCACATCTCCCCTCCCCTGGCGGGAGAGGTTGGTGGAGGGGGAAGGCAGACGAGGCTATTCTATTCGATAACTCCCGGACTTATCTATATTGATGATTGAGTTGAGGAAACCCACATCCTTAAAGCCCTTGTTTTTGAGGAGATTATAGGCAATCTCCGCCCTTACCCCTGTCTTGCAATGAACAATAATCTTATCAGCCTTGGATAGCTTTCCCAGACCGGCCTCCAGGTTATCCAGGGGGATATGGATTGAGTTCTTGAGCTTGCCTTTTGTTACGGTCTTCTTGGAGCGCACATCCAGTACGACGGCGCCCCCGGTCTCTTCCAGTTTCTTGAAATCAGCAGGAGATATCGCCCCTTTGACCAGTTTTTTGACGTAAGCGATCTTCGTCCCGCAAGGGCCTTTTTCTGTTGGAAGGCCTTTATCGTTCCAGGCCTTAAATCCTCCCGTTAACACCGCTACATTCTTATACCTGAACCCTGAAACCAATGCATTAAATGCGGCCAGCACATCCTGGGCCTTGGTCTCATCTCCGTAAATGATAATGGGCGCCTTTTTATCAGCAAGGGCGGGCAATGTCCTTTTGCCGGACTTGGTCTTCTTTGCCTTGAACTCCCTGGCCATACTCTGAAGCTTTCCAGCCTCTATTGCAAATGCCGTCTTTATATGGGATGTTTTAGTGCTACACCCCAGGCGCACATCAATAACGACATGGTGGGGGTCAAGATTTTTGGCAAGCCATGTATTGTTTACCACGATCAACTTCTTGGCTTTTTTCCATGCAGGTGTCCCGTCAACATAGACTTTGACATTCGTGTAACCCGCTTTTTCCGCCAGACCGGCGGATTTCGGACTAAAACCTCAGGTAGGGCCCCCGCAATAAAAGATAAGAAGTCTGTTCTTATCCTTTGGAAGCAAATTCATCTTTCCCTTCATCTCTTTTGTGAAAATAGAAATGGCTGTTGGAAGATGACCTGCATTATATGCCTTCCCGGGGCGGGCATCTACCAGCATATATTCCGAGGCAGGACCTTGAAGGAGTTTCGCAATCTCCTGGGTTTTGATGATCTTCTCTGGTGGCAGCTCGACCAGGACCCTCTTTATGCTGGTTGCCGCCTTACCATGTTCATAATCCACAAGGATGACATCTTTCGGGATAAATTCCTTGATGGACTTGGCGTTGATGAATTGGGTCTTATCGCCGAATCGTATGACCTCGATCTTTTTGGTCTTTAGATTCAACACCTGGATCGTTTTGGCCTTTTTGGAAATGGACTGTATTTTTCCCTTGAATTGAGCGGCCATCAACCCAGCGGGAATCAAAAGAAATGCTGCTATTATAACGATTCCTGTTTTCAGTAATCTTTTCAGCATCAATATTACCTCCTTCAGCTAGTATGAATGGTTGAATTAAGCCGATCACGACGGCATGTAAAATGCCGCCCTACCCATGTCCTACGTAGTGGAGTTTTACACCCCACCAAAGCCAGGGCCAGGCTACTTCCTTTTCTCCAGAATGATGCCCTCCATCTTCTGATTCAGCAGTTCCCTGACATGCTTATCGGTAGCATATTTAAGGATCACCTGGTAAACTCCCTCCCGGAGAAGGTCGGCCTCCTCTTTTTCCTCGTTGCCTTCCACCCCCTTCAATGCCTGGAGCACCTCATAGATATCCTGGTTCACCTCAGTGGACAGGGGGACCTTATGGGCTCCCAGTTCCGTAATGGCCTCGATATCAAAAGGTTCCTCTCCATATTCCCCTTCCACGCCCTTCTCTCTAACAGGACAATATCCCACCATGGCTTCATAACACTCCATGGCCTTATCCAGGACATGCTGCTTCATGTATTGCTCTCCGGCAACTCTAAGAATGCCCCGGGCCACGAAGGCCGCTTCGCTATCACTTGGCGTTTTTTTCAGCACCTTTATGGCCGCCTCCATGCCACAGTCCCAACAGCCTGAACGCTCATACACAAGTGCAGCCAAAAGGTCTTTGTCCATCTTTTCTTTGCTTATTTTTTCTTTGGCCATTTTTGTCCC
>JAFDAP010000170.1 GCA_019313765.1 Deltaproteobacteria bacterium
GATTTTTTATGATATAATAATGATTTAAGTAAAAGGAGTTGAAGATTGGCAAGAATTGCGGGTGTTGATCTACCAAGGGGAAAAAGGATAGAGATTGCCTTGACTTATATTTATGGCATCGGCAGGAGTTCAGCCCAAAAAATACTCACAGAGGCGGGCATAGACTGGGGCACCAAATCGGATGTCCTGACCCCTGAACAGGTTACCGGAATCCGGAAAGTTATTGATGAGAAGCATAAAGTGGAAGGTGACCTCAGGCGAGATGTTTCCATGAATATAAAGAGATTAATGGATTTGGGCGCATATCGCGGGTTGAGGCATAGAAGAGGCCTTCCGGTCAGGGGACAGAGAACCAGCACGAATGCCAGGACGAGAAAAGGCCCTCGCCGGTCCGTCATGTCAAAAAGAAAAAAAACAGGTAATTAAATCGAGAAGTGATTTTTATCTTGATTGCTTAGGAATTTTTTTGATTTTATAACTTGAGGAAAGAGGATGGCAAAAAGCGCGAAAAAAAGAGGCAAGGCCAAGAAGGAAAAGAAGAACGTTCCCACTGGAATAGTTCATATACAGTCCAGCTTTAATAACACGATCGTGACCGTCACGGATCACGACGGGAATGTTATCGCCCAGTCAAGTGCAGGCAGGGCAGGGTTTAAGGGATCTCGAAAGAGTACCCCTTTTGCGGCCCAATTAGCTGCTAAGGATGCTATCCGGCAGGCCATGGATCAGGGAATGAAATTGGCTGAAGTGAGAGTTAAAGGACCGGGCGTAGGAAGGGAAGCAGCGCTTCGCGCGCTTCAGGTGGAAGGGTTTAGCGTGAGCCTTATCAGAGATGTAACCCCGATACCACATAACGGATGCCGCCCTCCGAAGAGACGAAGGGTTTGAGTGATAATGAATAACGAGTTTAGGAGGGGCTATTTTGGCCAGATATACCGGCTCAACATGTAGATTATGCCGACGGGAGAACATCAAACTGTTCCTAAAGGGTGACCGTTGCTACGGTGACAAGTGTGCTTTTGAGAGAAGGGCCTATGCTCCAGGACAGCATGGTCAGAGACGAAGTCGAGGAGGGAAGTATTCAGACTACAGGGTCCAACTCAGGGAGAAGCAGAAAGTAAAAAGGATATATGGACTTCTTGAAAAGCAGTTCAGAGGCTATTATTTCCGGGCTGAAAAACAGAAAGGTATTACCGGCACAAATCTCCTGCTTTTGCTGGAATGCCGTTTGGATAATGTGGTCTACAGAATAGGTTTTGCCAATTCGAGAAACCAGGCAAGACAACTGGTCAGGCATAACCATTTTCTGGTAAACAACAGGAAGGTTAATATTCCCTCTTACCAGGTTAAACCGCAAGATGTGATTGAGGTTAAAGAAAAGAGCCGTAAGGTAACACAGATTCTGGAGGGCATGGGGACAGTTGTCCGAAGGGGTATCCCGGATTGGATTGAAGTGGAAAAGGGGAAATTCAGGGGCATATTAAAGGCCCTTCCCAATCGAGAGGATCTCACCATGCCGATTCAGGAACAGCTCATCATCGAATTGTACTCAAAATAGAGTAAGGGGAATCGATTGACTATTGAAGATTGAATATTGAGAATTATCAATCGCCAATCGAAAATCGTCAATTGAACGGGGAGGCTTCTTTGGTAGATTTAAAGAGCAAAAACTGGCGCGAGTTAATTAAGCCGAAACGAATAGAGATCGATCAGGCAAAATATACGAATTTTTATGGAAAATTCATATGTGAACCGCTGGAAAGAGGCCTTGGGGTCACGATCGGCAATTCGTTGAGGCGAATTTTGCTTTCATCCCTTCAGGGAGCGGCAATCGTTTCAGTAAAGTTTGATGGTGTGCGTCATGAATTTTCCACCATACCCGGGGTCTTGGAAGATGTGACGGATATTATATTGAACCTGAAAGAGATTAAGCTAAAGATTATTGATGCCGAAGAGTCGGTCATCCACGTGTCTAAAGAAGGATCAGGAGAGGTTAAGGCTGGGGACATGGAGACTGGTGATCTGGTGGAAATCCTGGATCCGGATCATCATATAGCGACCCTGAACAAGGAAGCAAAGCTGAATTGGGAGATGGTCGTTAAAACAGGAAAGGGCTATGTACCTGCTGAAAGAAACAAATCAAAAGATCAGCCAATCGGAACCATCCCCATAGATGCGATTTTTTCACCGATTGTGAAAGTCAACCATGTGGTGACGAACGCCAGGGTGGGACAGGTTACGGATTATGATAAGCTGACCTTGGAAATCTGGACCGACGGCACTGTTTTACCCGAGGACGCGCTCGCCTATGCGGCCAAGATCCTCAAAGAGCAGATGACCCCTTTTATTAATTTTGAAGAGGAACCGGAGCCTGTGGAGGAAGAAGAAGAGGAAAAAGAAGAGAAAATGAACGAAAACCTCTTCAGGCCAGTATCGGAGCTTGAATTGTCTGTACGTTCAGCCAATTGCCTGAAAAACGCAAGTATTACTCTGATCGGCGAACTGGTTCAGAAGACAGAATCTGAGATGCTTAAGACAAAGAATTTTGGTAGGAAGTCTTTGAATGAAATCAAATCCATCCTTGAAGAGATGGGTCTTTCTTTAGGGATGAAATTAGAGAATTTTCCCCCTGCCGAGAAGTCTGATGAAGAAGGGGAAGAGGGAAAGGAAGTGGGTACGGATAAATGAGGCACAGGAAGGCGGGGAGCCAATTAGGCCGCAATACAAGTCACCGTAAAGCTTTGCTGAGGAATATGGTGACCTCCCTATTCAAACATGAACAAATTGTAACAACCGATGCAAAGGCGAAAGCACTGCGCCCCGTGGCCGAAAAACTGATCACATTAGCCAAACGGGGCGATCTTCATGCTAGACGCCAGGCCTTAGCCTATATTCAGGATAAAGGTGTAACCCACAGGCTGTTTGATGAAGTGAAAGACCGGTATCTTGACAGACAGGGCGGGTATCTCAGAATTGTCAAGAAAGGAACCCGAAAAGGAGACGGGGCACCCGTTTCTATTATTCAACTTTTGTCCGTTGATGAGGGCAAAAAGTCGGGCAGAAAGAAGGCGAAGAAACCAAAGGTGCCCAAGGCCGCCAAAACCCCTTCTGATGCATCGAATGATACTGCCGAGGATAAATAAAAATGAGGGTTGCATTTTTGTTCCCTAAGGTGTATTGACTCTATGAAACGGTTATTAATCTCAAGAAACATATTATTTGGACTATGATGGAATTCAGTCGGAACAACAATAACCTCCTTGCCGGTTTACTGGCAAGGAGGTTTTTTTTGCAAGGAGCTTCAGGTGAGTAAATTCGGCCATAAAGACCTGTTTGGAATGGGGCAATTATCCGTCAGTGACATAAAATTGATCCTGGATACGGCCGAATCCTTAAAAGAAATTTCCACAAGGGACATTAAAAAGGTCCCCACCCTGAGGGGCAAAAGCGTGGTTAATTTTTTTTACGAACCAAGTACCAGGACCCGTACCTCTTTTGAAATGGCGGCCAAGAGGCTGAGTGCTGACACTGTCAGTCTATCTGCTTCAACAAGCAGCATGGTGAAAGGGGAAACGCTTATTGACACTGCCCGAAATATTCAGGCCATGAACCCCGATCTTATTGTTCTCAGGCATTCTTCAAGCGGTGCACCTCAACTTCTGGCGAGAGAGGTAAAAGCAGGTATTATAAATGCCGGTGACGGGATAAACGAGCATCCGACCCAGGCCTTGCTCGATTTGTTTACGATCAGGGAAAAAAAGGGAAAAATCGAGGGATTGAAGGTCGTCATTACAGGAGATATCTCCCACAGCCGAGTAGCCAGATCCGATATCATAGGATTAACCAAAATGGGGGCCGATGTAACGGTTTCCGGGCCTCCCACCATGATACCGCCAGGTATCGAAGATTTCGGCGTCCAGGTGGTTCATGACCCGGCAGAAGCGGTTAAAGGGAAGGATGTGGTCATGATGCTTCGGATCCAGTTGGAAAGACAAAGCAAGGCCCTGTTCCCGGGTCTCAGAGAATACGCTGCTTTTTTCGGACTAAACCGGGAAGTCCTGAAACAGGCAAAAAAAGATGTGATCGTGATGCATCCCGGTCCTATAAACCGTGGCGTGGAAATCACTGATGATGTGGCAGACGGCCCTAATTCGGTCATCCTTGACCAGGTGACCAACGGGGTTGCCGTTCGCATGGCGGTAATGTATCTGTTAATGGGAGGGTCAAAGGAGTGATAACGTGGATTCAGTCCGGTGTGGTAGTTGACCCGGTGAAAGGTGTTCAAGAAGAGCTTGATTTGATCATTGAAAAGGGCAAAATCAAAAAGATTTTGCCCTGGGGCGAATTTAGGGAAAAAGGTCCCCAATTGAGGATTATCAATGCATCCGACAGGTTGGTTGTCCCGGGTCTCATCGATATGCACGTCCATTTGAGAGAGCCCGGGCATGAGTATAAAGAGACGATCGCCTCAGGGGGAAAGGCGGGGGCAAAGGGAGGTTTCACCGCCTTAGCCTGCATGCCCAATACCGTGCCTTCAAATGATTGCCGGTCTGTGACGGAATTTATCTTAGAGCAGGCCAGGCGGGCAGGATTTGCAAGGATCTATCCGGTTGCTGCCATCACAATGGGGCAGAAAGGGGAGACGCTAACCGAGTTCGGGGATCTCAGAGAAGCAGGTGCTGTGGCCGTATCCGACGACGGATTTTCTGTGATCAACAGTGAGGTGATGAGGAGGGCCCTTGAATACGCTAAGTATCACGGTCTGATGGTCATATCCCACTCAGAAGATCGTAATTTGTCAAATGGAGGCGTGATGCATGAGGGCGTTATCTCAACCCGTATCGGTCTGCAGGGAATTCCTGCCGCCAGTGAGGAAATAATGGTTTTTCGGGAGATATCGCTTTCCAATCTCACGGGTTGTCCGGTTCATATCGCACACGTGAGCACTGCGGGAGCAGTTGAATTAATCAGAAGGGCCAAGGAAAAAGGAATACCTGTTACAGCGGAAACAGCGCCCCACTATTTCAGTCTGGATCATAGTAAGGTTGTGGGATATGATACCAATTCAAAGATGAATCCCCCCTT
>JAFDAP010000171.1 GCA_019313765.1 Deltaproteobacteria bacterium
TATCAAACTCTTGAAATGTTCGAGGATAGTCAATCCCGGCGACAAGGTCATACGAATTTTTCATACCTCAACATTACATGTTGAGGTAACTTGCGTCAAGTGGATACCCCCTTTTGTTATTTATTTGTTATTTGGGATTTTCACTAGCTCAACTACTCCGTTAACGGATACGAAAAAACAAACACGTAGTTTATTTATTTCAACGATTTTTCATAATACGGCAGGGCTTCATTGATATGGATCTTCATATCGGCGATCCTCGAAGCAGGGGCCGGATGAGTGGATAAGAACTCGGGAGGCCTGGCCCCTCCCTTTTTGTTCATTCTCTCCCAGAATGGTATGGCCCCTCTGGGATCATATCCCGCCCTGGCCATGAGGGTTAAACCGATCCGGTCTGCTTCGGATTCGTGAACCCTGCTGTATGGCAATAAAAAACCCACGCTGGCGCCCACGCCGAAGGCTGCCATGTATAGCTGACGGGTCCTTGAAGGCTTCTCTTTAAGGGCAACGGCAAGGGCCATTCCCCCCATACTCGCCAGAAGCGATTGGCTCATTCGCTCATTTCCATGCCTGGCTATGGCATGGGCAACCTCATGTCCCAGAACCACGGCAAGGCCGTTTTCGTTCCGTGTGATGGGGAGTATCCCGGTATAAACAGCCACCTTCCCACCAGGCATGCACCATGCATTGACCATCTTGTCATCCTCGATCAGGTTGAACTCCCACTTGTAATTCTTAATATCTGCCCCAAGACCAGAATCCCTGAGAAATCTCTCTGCTGCCCCGGCAATCCTATTTCCAACCCTACGGACCATATTCACCTTTTTCTGATCCGTGCAAAGTCTGGATTCTTTTAACACTTTATCGTATTGCTGAAGGCTCATGGTCAGCATCTGTGATTGAGGCACAAGGTGAAGACTTTGCCTGTGTGTTAGAGGAACTTCGGCACAGCCTATGCAAAACAAGAGCACAATTACAAGACTGACCGGATAGTACGGTCTGCGTGGAAGACTTACATCAAATCTTGAAGTTCTCGACATCATATTCTCCTGCGGCCTGTCTATTGCAAAGGCTGAAGTGTTATAATTCAATCATAGGTCCCGGTTCGTCCTGCCGGCTGATCAGGATATTCGCTTGGGCATAACCGCTCTTACTCAGGGCCTTTGCCGCTTCCTCATGGGCCTTGTCCGGGTCATTATTGGTCTCACTCAAGTGGGCAAGGACCACGAACTTTAAATTATCGTGCGATATAGCACCCAGGAGATCCCCCGCCTGCTTGTTCGAAAGATGCCCGTCCTGCCCCTTTATTCTCCTTTTGAGATCCAGAGGATAGGGGCCTTGCTCCAGCATCTCCTGATCATAGTTGAATTCCATGATCAGGGCATCACATCCTTTTAAACGGTCTTCCACCAGCCTCGTACTACGGCCGAGATCGGTAGCCAGTCCAATTCTTATACCATTTGAAGTCGAAGGCCGGGCGTGGCAGGAAAGAATTAGTCCCACCGGATCTACAGCATCGTGGCACTTGGTGAAGGTCTCGAAACTGATGTCCTTAATGGTAACGGTCTGCCCTGTTTCAATAACAACCGGACCCGGCAGTTTGCCCAATGTCTTGAGACCTTTGTCAAGTGTCTTTTTATTGATGTAAAGCGGCAGGCCGAATCGCCTGACCAGGGGACCCGCCCCTTTTATGTGGTCAGTATGCTCATGGGTAATAACAAGGGCGTCCAAGCCCTCCGGCCTGACCCCCACCTGTCCGAGGCGTTGCACTATTTCACGACAACTCAGTCCGGCATCTATCAGGATGCTCGCCTTGTCCGTCTCAACATAACATGCATTTCCACTGCTGCCCGAAGCCAGTACACAGAATCTCATCGCTTTTATTATTCGTATCTATTCACGGAGTAGTTGATTTGGTGGAAATCACAAATAGCAAATCCCAAATAACAAACAAATTCCAATGACCGAAATTCAAAATTCCAAACAAGTTTTAGGAATCTTTATTCCAAAACCTAATGAACGAACTCTTCCGATGGGAACCAACTCAGTTTTGGTCATTGGATATTGAGATTTATTTGTAATTTGGTGCTTGTAATTTGGGATTTCAAACTTTAAGTGATCGGTTACCATTATTCAACCCCAGTATGCCCGAATCCCCCCTGTCCCCTGGAAGTTGTATCTAAAGCATCTACCTCTGAAAGCTCCGCCCGATACACCCTGGAGATAATCATCTGGGCGATCCGATCTCCTCTTCTGATTGTGAAGTCTTCATTCCCCCAGTTGATCATGATAATGCCTATTTCACCCCTGTAATCGGAATCAATTGTCCCGGGTGAATTCACCATACCTATGCCGTTGTGAAGTGCCAGGCCGCTTCGCGGCCTCATCTGGGCCTCGTATCCGGGGGGCACGGAAACGCTCAACCCTGTAGGAATCAGGCGTATTTCGCCGGGTTTCAGCAGGGCCGGTTCCTTTACGGCGGCCCTGATATCCATTCCGGAAGATCCTTCTGATTCATATCCGGGCAGGGGCAGGTCTTTATTGCCTTTGAGAACTGTGATCTTGATAGGTATTCTCTTCAAGAGGACTCCTACAATAAACTAAAGCTGAATGTTGCTCCTGTCCAGAGCCTCTTCCTTGAAAGGGCCGAGCGTGGTCAACGAGACTTTACCATCCCGGAATATATCGCCGGCTATCTCAACCACATCATCAACAGTGACCTTTTCCAACTCGGACACAATTTCATCAGAATCCACATATCTCCCAAAAATGAATTCATTTTTCGCCATGCGCATCATCCGGCTGTCACTGCTTTCAGATGAAAGATAAATGCCACCTACCAGATGATCTTTGGCCGCAGCCAAGTCCGATTCGGACACCTCCCCTTTGATGATTTTTTTTATCTCGCCTTGAACGGTCTCGAGTGCGGGGTTCACATTTTTGGAATCAGTGGCCATATAAACCCCCAAAAGACCCGTATCAACATACGAAGAAACAAAGGAGTACACGGCATATGCCAGGCCACGGTTTTCCCTGATCTCCTGAAACAGGCGGGAACTCATGTTGCCCCCCAAGATCGTGTTAAAAATGGCACAGGCAAATCGCTTGTCACTCGTCTGAGAGGGCGACTCACCTCCCAAGCAGATATGCACCTGTTCCAGGTCCTTGAAATGAAAAGAAACACCCGCTTCTGGAACGGGAACAGTCCTTTCAGGAGTCAAGTTTTTTCCGCCCGGCGCCGACTCAAAAAGGGGTTCAAAGCAGGAAACCATAGACTGGTGTTCTATATCCCCTGCAGCAACCACAAGGATTCTACCGGGGACATAAAACGTGTCGATATATTTGAGGATGGTCTCTTTTGCTATTGCAGAAACAGTTTCTCCTGTTCCCAGGACAGACATACCGATGGGATGGTCGGTCCAGAAAAGGCGATTGAACAACACATGGACATTATCATCAGGCGTATCTTCCACCATGCTGATCTCCTGGACGATCACCTGTCTCTCACGCTCCATGTCATCGGGATCGAAAGTCGAATTCAGGAAAATATCGGAAAGGATATCCGCTACGCGAGTAAAGTGTTTGCCAAGGACCTTAGCGTAAAAACAGGTATTCTCCTTGCCGGTAAATGCATTGGACATTCCCCCGATTGCATCCAGTTCCTTTGCGATTTGAAGACTGGTGCGATTCCGCGTTCCCTTAAAAATCATGTGTTCAATAAAATGGGAGATACCGTTCTCCGACCTGATTTCGTCACGAGAACCGGTATTGACCCATATACCAAGGGAAACGGATCGCAGATGGTCTAATGGCTCGGAAATAATCCGGACACCGTTTTTCAGGACTGTCTTATTATGCATTATCTAAGCTCTCACCTAATGCCGCCTTGCGCGAGAGACGAATCTTACCGTCATTGTTTACTTCCAGGACCTTTACCAGGACCTCATCTCCTTCATTGAGAACGTCTGTAACCTTGTTGACCCTATCCTTGGCCAACTGTGATATATGGACCAGTCCGTCTGTTCCCGGAAAAATCTCAACAAAGGCCCCGAAGTCCATGATCTTGACCACTTTTCCCATATAGAGCTTGCCGACCTCGGCCTCCTGAAGGATCTCGTTGATCATTTTTTTGGCAGACTCGGCGCGTTCTTTGTCCGAAGAAGAAATAGTTACGATCCCCTCATCATTCACGTCTATCCTGGCATCAGAGGCATTAGAAATTTCCCGGATCGTCTTCCCTCCCGGGCCTATAAGTACCCTGACTTTTTCAGGTTTGATCGTAATCGCGGTGATAATCGGCGCATACTCAGACACATCGGCCCTTGGTTTGGAAATGGCCTCGTTCATGGCATCTAAGATAAAAAGCCTGCCCTCCCTTGCCTGTTCAAGGGCCTGTTCCAAAACCGCCTTTGTAATGTTTTCCACCTTAATATCCATCTGCAGAGCGGTAATCCCGTCGCGTGTGCCAGTGACCTTGAAATCCATATCCCCATAGTGGTCTTCATCCCCGATAATATCAGTCAGTATGGCCACCTTATCGCCGTCTGCCACAAGTCCCATGGCAACGCCTGCCACCGGCTCTTTAATGGGAACACCCGCATCCATAAGGGAAAGGCAACCACCGCAAACCGATGCCATAGAGGAAGATCCATTGGATTCAAGTATCTCGGACACCACTCTAACACAGTATTGAAAATCCTCACTGCTGGGCATTACGGGCATAAGCGCGCGCCGGGCAAGTGCTCCGTGTCCGATATCCCTGCGGCCCGGGCCGCCAAGTCTTTTGGCCTCGCCCACGCTGTAGGGTGGGAAATTATAATGAAGTATAAAAGGCCTGAAATGGTCTCCGTACATGGTCTCTATCCGCTGCTCGTCCCGTTCCGTTCCCAATGTAGTTGAGACCATTGCCTGTGTCTCACCTCGGGTAAAAAGCGCCGACCCGTGAACACGCGGCAAAACACCGACTACACACTCTATCGGCCTCACTTCGGAAAAGGGCCGCCCGTCAATCCTT
>JAFDAP010000172.1 GCA_019313765.1 Deltaproteobacteria bacterium
AAAAAGAAACTGGAAAAGGGAAGCTGTGCTGACAAGAGGTGCCTGTTCCCGGAAGTCTGCCCCAGCCTGAAACCGGACCATAGCAGGCAACTGGAACTTTTAAGAGATATCAGGCAGATTGATGGAATCAAAAAGGCATTTATTGCTTCAGGCCTTAGATATGATCTGATGTTTAACGACAAGAACCACTGTGGGGAATATCTTAAGGAGGTCGTGTCACACCATGTCTCCGGTCAGATGAAAGTGGCCCCGGAGCACACTCAGAGCCATGTGCTTGAATTGATGGGGAAACCCGGTAGAGATTCACTTATTGAATTGAAAACAGTCTTTGAGAATTTGTCAAGATCAGCCTCAAAAAAGCAATACCTTACTTATTACCTTATTGCGGCACACCCGGGATGCAGTCTTGCGGACATGCGAAAACTGAAAAAATATGTAAATGAAAAGCTTCAAATAAGACCCGAACAGGTACAAATCTTTACCCCGACCCCATCTACCTATTCAACCCTCATGTACTGTACCGGGCTGAACCCGTTTACCGGGGAAAAAATCTTTGTGGAGAAAAGTCTGAAAGGGAAGGAAAAGCAGAAGGCTATCTTGACAGATAAAGCATTGAAAGACTAACCTGGAAACTGCCCCCAGGAACCGAAAAAATCGATCCAGTTCACGGTCATGGTTATGGCGCCGGAGTTTTCCTCCACTTTTCCCTTCATGATATAGGGACGCGATGCGTTCAGCATGTGGCAGTAACGGTTGTATACCTCTGGAAAGAAAACGGTTTCATAGATACCTGTCTGATCCTCAAAAGAGACGAATTTCATTGTATCATCCTTTTTGGTGCGCACGGTCTTTCCGGTGATATACCAACCGATGGTGGTGACCTGTTTGCCTATAAAGTTGTGCAGGTCTTTAGCGCGGACATAATTTAGATGTTCTACGATGTCCCTGTAACGATCAAGAGGATGAATCGAAAATAGAAAGCCTAAGGTCTCGGATTCGTGTTTGAGCATGAGATCTTTGGTATAGGGAAGAGAGGCGGGATCAGGGGGGGCGGGGGGGATTTTATGAGGCGTGGAAAAGAGGCTGGGGGCTTTTTTTTCATCCTTTTGATCAAAGAACGCGAGTGCCTGCCACATGAGGCCGGGCCTGGAGATACGGCCGCCGGAAATACTGTCAAAACAGCCGGCCTTGATCATGATCCTGACGTCCTGGAGATGGATACGGGAGCCGGTCCGGTCTAAGAAATTATCAAAAGACATGAAAGGACCGTTTTTGGATCGTTCGTGGATGACGGTCTCTTTGGCCTCATGGGACAGGTCCTTTAACTGCATGAGACCTACCCGGACCTCTTTGTTTTTTCCGGTATACTTGATTTCACTGTGGTTGATATCAGGGGGCAGGATCGTAAGGCCCATGCGCTTAGCCTCGGATATATACCCGAAGGTAGAGTAGTAGCCCCCGCGGTTTGAAATGACCGATGCCATAAACTCGGCAGGGTAATGGGCCCTAAGATAGGCCGACTTGTAGGCCACTAATGTATAGCTGGCCGAGTGGGGCTTGCAGAAGCTGTACCCGTCAAAACCCATCATCATCAACCAGACCTCATCAATGACCTTCATGTCCACGCCCCTGTCCCCGGCCCCCTTGACAAAACGGGCGTAAAAATCCCAGAGCTTTTTTTCCTTGAGCTTTTTGCTTACCACCTTTCTGAGTGCCTCTCCTTCCCCGGGATCAAATCCGGCTAAATGAATGGCGGCCTGGCTCAACTGTTCCTGAAAGACCATGACCCCTAAGGTCTCCTTAAGCACCGGCCTTAAAAGGGGATGGGGCGGGTCCCAGGGCTCACCTTTCAGCCTGGATATCCAGGTGTCTATGCTCCGGTTGGAGGCGGGCCTGATAATGGAGGTGACCACCACATTGAGATGAAAGTGGTCCATGTTCCGGTACTCTTCAAAGGAGAACACGGATCTTACCTTGGTAAGGACCTGCCTTGTGGCCGGGCTTTCAAAATAGAACACGCCAAAGGTGTCCCCTTCATAAAAGACCCGTATGGTTCGGGAGTCATCAATGGGATTCAGCCCGGCATAGTCGATTCTCCGGCCATAGTTCTTTTTAACGAGGTCCAGGGCATCCCGGATAACGGCCAAGCTCCGGTTGCCTAAGATGTCGATCTTGACCAGCCCCGAGTCTTCCACCGAGTCCTTTTCCCACTGGAGCACCTGGGGTCCGCTCGCAGAAATCTCCACCGGACAGTAACGGCGTATCTCGTCGGGAACCACCACCAGGCCACCGCAGTGGGTGGAGAGGTGGTTGAAATGGCTTTCAAGCTGCACTGCCGCGTTCAGGATTTCGTCCCAGGGTTTCTTGAACTCGATTCCTTTCATCCTTGGGTGACCGGACAATTCGCTCCCGATTTTCTTCAGGCGCCACCCAAAGCCGATCTTGTCCGTGACCCGGCTGATCTCCCTGTCCGTGAGCCCGAAGACCTTTGCTACTTCTCTTATGGCCGACCTGGCGCCAAAGGTATTGTGGTTGGCCACCATGGCGGCCCGGCGGTTTCCGTATTTTGCAAAGACATAATCAAGAACCTGGTCCCGCTCGTCCCATGCAAAGTCCACGTCAATGTCCGGGGGGTCCATGCGGGCCGGGTTTAAAAAACGCTCAAAGAAGAGATTGTGCCGGATGGGGTCCACATGGGTGATACCCAGGGCGTAAGAGACAATGGATGCGGCCGCGCTTCCCCTGCCGCAAGACCGCCGGGCCTTTTTTGTGATGTCCGCCACCACTAAAAAATAATGGGCAAAGTTTTTCTCCCGTATAATCCGCATCTCATGCTCCACCCGTTTTTTGACAGCCCTTGTTATTCCCCCGTATCGCTGTCTGCATCCCTCCATGGTCATCCGATAGAGCCGATCAAATGCCTCCCCATCCTCCATCCTCTCAAAACAGGGAAATATTACCCGGTCAAAATCCCAGTCTAAAAGGGAGGATTCGGCTATCCTAAGGGTATTATCGATAGCCATGGGTGCGTGAGGAAACTGGTCCATCATGGCTTTAGGGGAGTTCAGGAAATTGTGTTCATGGCAGGTGTCATCAGGGCCTAAGCGGGAAAGCTTACTGTTTAAGGATATTGCCCTGAGGATTAAGTGGAGCCGGAACCGGTCTTTTGTGACCAGATAGACCCGGTTGGTGGCCACCGGGGGTATCCCGGTTTTACGGGAAAAGGCATAGCACCGGGCCATGTGAAAGCCGGGAGACATCTCCACAAAAAGATTCTCTGTGCCGTCCCGCTTGAGGGCCTTGAGAAGCCTGAAATCATCGGAAAAAACGATGAGTCCATCTCGGTTTTCTCTGAGTGTCCGGATCAGGTCAAAATCCTGGTGGCAGTGGCGGGCAGAGATGATCTGGGAAAGACCGGCATATCCTCTTCGGTTTTTGACCATGAGGACGGCGCGCTGCCCGTTGGATATGATTTCGCTCCCGATGATGGGTTCAATCCCCATTTCCTTAGTGGTCTGGACAAAAAACACCAGGCCATAAAGGCCGTTGGTATCAGTCAGGGCCAGTTTTTTCATTCCCAGGTCCTTAGCGGCCCTGCAGAGCTGTTCGATGGTGCCTATGCCCCAGCCTTTGGAATAATGGGAATGTACGTTTAAATGGATGAAGTTCATGATGCCGCTCTGCCATACTTGATAACTCCTTCCCCATGCCGCGCCCTGATGCGATCCAGCGCCCGGATAACCAGACAACTTTTCTCCCGGGCAGGGGATGGGATATGGAAAAGGGAAAGCTGGCCGTTTGAACAAGAGAAATCCTTAAACCAGACACTTATAGACCTGACCCTCACCCGCCGTTTGCAGGCATTCAAAAAGAGGGTCTCTAAGGGGGTATAGAGATCGAAATCCCAAAAGCTGCTCAAGGATAATTTAATCTGCCGCCTGATCTCCATATGGTCGGAATACCGGATCAAGAGCCCGGCCTTTCCGGGAAAAATCGCCCTCTTTCGCATCCTGAGAGCGCATTTTTCCACCAGGCCGTAAAGGGTCCCAAGAAGTTTTTGATCATCATTTTCATCCTGCGCAAGAATGAACTCCTCGCTCACCATGGGTTTTTCCGGGGCGGGACAGACCGGGGTAGGATCGATGCCGAGGGCCCTTTGATGTATCACAAACGCCTGCCTGCCGAAGACGAGCTTCATACTGCCTATATCCAGGGCGGCCAACTCCCTTACCCGGATAATATTCAGCTCTTCCAAAAGGACCTTTTTGCGGAAGCGGCCTATGCCCGGCACCACACCCACATTCAAGGGGGCCATAAAGGGACCTTCACGGCCAGGATCCACATCCATCACCCCGGAAGAGGGTATGATGCGGGATGCAATGTTGGAGACCATCTTGTTGCCTGCCACACCCACTGTTCCGGGAAGCGACAGGCAGTCTTTAATCTCCTTTTTGAGACGACAGGCCGTGTCCTTGGCCCTTCCCCATAGCCGTTCGGTCCCTGTGACATCAAGATAGACATGTCCCGGCCGGGCAGGTTCCCACAGGGGGGTATATCGGGCCGCCACCCGGGATAAGGTCCGGCATGCCTTTTCCGTAAGCCCGGGATCCGGCGGCAGGACCATAAGGGCCGGGCATGATTTCTTAGCCTTTGAAAGGGGCATGCCTTTGAAGATCCCTTCTTTACGGGCCTCGGAAGATGCGGACAGGATAAGTGCCCGTTCAGACCGGGCCGGGGCCACGGCCACGGGCCGGTCCCTGAGTTCCGGCCTAAAGACCCTTGCCACGGCAATGGAAAAGGCCGAGATGTGGATATGGATGATGTAGCGGTGCAAAGCGTAACTCCTCAAAGTAAAAATCCTGGCCCATCGAAGATCCCGTTACGCGGGGGAGGGCCAGGCTTTGGTTATCCCCAGAGGGGATTTGCTTTGTTGGAGTTTCATTGACTTATTGAAATTCCAAATATCAAATCCCAAATATCAAACAAATTCCAATGACCAAAATTCGAA
>JAFDAP010000173.1 GCA_019313765.1 Deltaproteobacteria bacterium
CTTTCTTTTTGGCTTTTTTGTTAAAATCCTTTTAAAGGAAAAGCGCCCTTTTTTCTACATCTTCAGAATTTACACAATAAATTGTACACTACCACAAATAGATCAAAGTCAGACAGGTTTTGCTTAAAAATACCATACACAATTTCATCGTCCACGCTTTCATAATAATGAACAAGCAGATTGCGAAATGAAGCCATGTTCTCAAAACTCTCCAGATCACCGGGACGAAGGATGCCGTTTTCAGCCAAAATGGCAAATGTGTCGCGATAACTCTCAGGTTCCCTCAGTTTTTCATCGGTAATGATATGCTGGGCCACATCAATACAGGCTTCGATAAGAATATGTAGTGTTCGTTCCACAAAACGGCGGGTTCTTTTTTCCGTCCTGTAGCTTTCCAATGTTATATCTGAAGCATCTGTAAGATCCTGAACATGAGATCTTATGTCTGTGAGAATCCTTTCTATCAGTATTCGATCAACCATTGGTGCCACCGTATAGAACCTTGTTTACATATCTTTTATGCAGATACAGAAAATCTTCGTAAGTCTTGCGGCCATAGAACAGAAAATCTTCGTAAGTCTTGCGGCCATAGATCTCAAATCTTTTGCGTGCCTCGGGTGAACGTTCAAATACAGGTTTTCCTGACCGGCGCACTTCGTATTTGAGCACTTCGCCTGCCCGGTTCAATACCACAACATCAACACGGCATCCCATGCTTTTCTCAAGTGATGATATAAATGAAAGAATTGGAAAAGACTGCGAATGGGTATCATCTAACAAAACAGCTATATCAATATCGCTGGGTTTTCCTTGAGTTTCTTTTACAACAGAACCAAAAAGATATGCCGCCAGTACGGCTTTGTGCTTTGAACAGATAGTGGAAATGATGTGACTGATCTCTTTGAATGATTTCACTATTGTTTCCTCTATATTGTTCTATTTTCGAATATTGGACTCATTCAACCCTTTATACCGGGAATAAATGAGCACGTAAGAGATGATACCTGTATGACTGTAATAAATCAATATTAAACAAGAATTACCCTTATCAGTCTTGCGGGATTCAAAAGGAAGATTAGAAATAGAAGACAGTAAACAGTAGGCAGAAAACAGCAAGCAGCGAAGGCAGGGCCATAACGAAAACTTTTACGGCATCAAGCAAAAGGTTCTTTTATGGGTGATATTTTACGCCTAAATGTTTATGACCTTATCCGCCAACTGCATGGCCGTTACGATATCCAGCATATTGGTCGTCTCGCCTACCTGTTTGCTATCTAAGAGGTTGAAGTGAGTCAGGCAGGTGCCACAGACTAAGATATGTATCCCGTCTTTTTCAAGTTGCTGAATAACTGGCAAAACGTCTGAATCCTCAATGGTTAACTTTACGCCGTTATTAACGAACACCAGACGCCACAACTCTTCTCCCATTTCCTTCAGAGTTTTCAGGAAACTCTTCATCAGCTTTTCGCCTAATTCATCATCCCCTTGACCCATGCGGTCATTCGCCACCATGACCATGATCTTTTTTTGTCCGGCTTCTGGCTTTTCCGTAACGGGCGTTACAGGATCAACGCCTTCACCGATTTTGCCGATTATGTGAAAGTCCGTTCCTTCCTGCTTAATAGTGACTTCAAGGTTCTGTGACTCCATAAACCGGGAGACGTTTTGTTTTGAGGCTTCGTTGTCCACCACCACTATTATGACGCTCGGATGTTCTTTTTCTAATGCTTCTTTTGTCTGCAATACCGGGGCAGGGCAGGCGAGCCCCCGGCAGTCTATTTCTTTGGTCATTAGGTTCTCCTTGTGATCTTTTTATAGCTTTCAAGAGAATATTTTCGGGTTTGCCTTAACTAACTAAAATCCGTTCCTTTGGTTCGGTCAATACCTCACCAATAATGGCTGCATCCTTTATGCCTTTTTCCTTTAGTTCCTGCAACAGATCATCGGCCCTGCCCCTTTCCAAACAAATCAGCAATCCCCCGGATGTCTGGGGATCAAAGAGAACATCCTGAGTGATACGATCCACAGAAGATGCGAATTCCACCATGCATTCGCGGAATTCGCGATTATTGTAAGTGCCTGCCGGAACAAGACCCATCCGGGCATAATCAAGGGTCTGAGGGATTATGGGTATGCTTTTGCTTGCAAGCCTGATCCCGAATGGGGAATCTACAATCATCTCCGCAATATGACCTAAAAGACCAAAACCCGTAATGTCGGTGCAGGCATGGACAGGGTAATTTTCCATAATTTCCGCCGTATCCCTGTTGAGGGTTGCCATGAGCCGGGTGACGGTTTCGATGATTTCGGTCGAGGCAAGGCCGCCCTTGATAGCGGTGTTTATTATGCCTGTACCTAAGGGTTTAGTCAGTATCAGGCAATCCCCCTTTTTGAGGTTTTTCTTTGTAAGGATACGATCCGGATGAATAAACCCTGTTACAGATAAGCCGTATTTCAGTTCCTTGTCCTCTACGCTGTGTCCACCAACCAGGACGACGCCCGCCTCCTTCATTTTGTCCAATCCACCCTGGATAATCTGACGGAGGACAGATATATCCATATCCTTGAGTGGAAAGGCCACAAGATTCATAGCGGTCTTAGGGATCCCGCCCATGGCATAGACGTCGCTTAATGCATTGGCCGCGGCGATCTGACCGAACCAGTAAGGATCATCCACTATAGGCGTGAAGAAATCAACGGTCTGGATGATGGCGAGATCATCCGTCACTTTGTAAACCCCGGCGTCGTCGGCGCGATCCAGTCCCACGATCACGTTCGAATCTGTTGGGAATTCAATCCCGCACAGCGCCCTGTCCAGGTCCCCTGGAGGCAATTTTGATGCTCACCCTGAGCCTGCAACGGTTTCCGTGAGGCGAAGGTCTTTTTTATTTGACATGGTCTTCTCCGTAATGGTTCAGCGATTTTTTAGACAGGATAAACAGGATTAACATGATAATTATCTTTTAAGATATCTCCATTTACCGCCTGTAATATGTCCTTCGGGTCCAGAATCAGCATGACCCCTCTTTTGCCCGCATTTATAGCGACCTTATCAAATTCCAACAGACCTGCTTCCATAAAAACAGGTAAATTCTGTTTTGTCCCAAAAGGACTGATGCCTCCTACCAAATATCCTGTCAAACGTTCTGCAGTTGAGGTGTCTGCCATTGCCGCCCTTTTTACTGAAAAGGCCTTAGCCAGTCTTTTCAGGTCTATGTTTTTCTCTCCCGGCATGAGCACGATGATGTAACCCTTATTGCCCAGATGAACAATTAGTGTCTTGATGGTTCTTTTGAGCGGAAATCCCATGGCTTCGGCTGCAAACATGGCCCCTTTTTCTTCATGCTCGTACTCTATGACATCAAAATTAATGCCTTTTTGATTAAGGAATTTAATTGCCCGTGTTGACATTTTCAATCCTGAAATAAGAAAGGCGATATACCCACTTTTAGCCCAAATTAATCGAAGATTCAAGGTCGGCCAGAAGCCTTTCCAGGTCCAAATGGTACCTTTCTGCCATGTCCCGTAAGGGTTCAAAAAGTGCCTGGCAGCAAATACATTCGCCAGCCTGTTGGTCGTATTGTTTAAAAATGGCCTCCGTTTCCCTGTATTTTGAGACCACATCCAGAACAGTCATTTCCGGCCGTATTTGTTCCATATTTTCAGGCACAGATTTGCTCACGAATCACCTCGTTTTTATGGAGAATCTCTTCCAGTGCCCTGGGGATATGTTGAATGATCTCCATAACCTGGGTGGCGGGCGTGGGCTTTGCAAAAGAACCGGCCAAACGATTTACCTTAGCGGCAATGACAGCAGCCTCTTTGATCTCGATACCTGACGCAATGAGGGCCGCAACAATGCCGGTCAGGGTATCCCCTGTGCCTCCAATGGCCTCCATGGCCTCCTCTACGGGACTGTCAATCGTAGCCTGGATCCCCTGGCTGTTGGCCACATAATCCCGTTTTCCCTTGACTAAAAGATAGCGCGAGGCGTTTTTGTGTTCATATGCACGGGCAATAAGCTCGGGTATCCGGTCTTCTTCATGTAATATAAACCCCCTGGTGTAAAAGGGGTGTGGTGCCTCTTCATCCGCCAAAAAGGCCAGTTCCCCAATATCGGGAGTGAAAAGATCATACTCGTAAGACTGCCCGCTCATCTTGGCCACATACATAAAACCCGCATCCGCGATTAGTACAGGCCGTTGTGTCATTTCTTCCACGGCGAACAGGACCCGGTTGTGCCAGTCCACGTCCGGTTGAAGATAATGAAACGCAATTGTGTTATAATTACATCTCCCCAGGATCCGGCTCAGATGTTCATAAAGACGCCGGCTCCCGTCTCCCCGTCCAATGTCTCCTACAAGATATCCGAACGGACCGGGCATATCAAGTACTTCACACGTCTTGATTGCCGATGCCAACAGGGCAGGGGTCCCTCGGTTAACAGACACCCTCTTTCCCTGTATATATATCTCATCGTCTCCCAGACCGACATCCCCTTCGGCAAGGGGAAAGTCCTGATCAGGCACAGTACCTATTATGGCTAACATCGACGTTTCATCTCCTCGTAAGACAACTGAAGTGCGTATCCACAAAGGGTGTGACCGATTTCCCGGGGGCTCGGCGCTTCGGTCAGGGTTTTCCCCACCATCTCCTGGGCCAGATAAGGGACATCCGGGCAACCGCCTCCCGAGACGTTCACGATGGTCAGTGTCTCCTTATGAACGGTCAATTTCATGTTGGCCGCCCGGATCATCAGATATTTGCCAAAATCCTTATTATGGAAGAGATCCACGGGTTGCAGCAGGGGGCTGCTGACAGGGACCATTTTCAGTGGTTGGACTCCGTCTTCCTGAAGTGTCCTCAGGATATTCAGCTCTTCAATAAGTGGAAACTCGATGACTAAGTCGCAGCCTGTTCGGATTTCAGGTGGAGGACCCATAACCCGGATTTTCCATCCCCCCGCTTTGAGGACATTCTCGGCCCTAATCACCTCACTGGTGTTTTCGAACACCAGAATCCCGCGATCTACGTTCAGGTTCTTTGAATCCGTTCCGGATTGATTTCGTTTGAAAAGTTTTAAGAATCCCAATCTTGATAACCTCGTAAAAAGTCGCTCTGCGCCTTTTTACTCGGCGGAGGAGGGATACCCCTTCCCCGCCATTTGAAGTGAATTCAAATGGTTCCACCCTCTCCGAGGTGTAGGCTCTACGAGCCGGAGGCCTACCCCAGGCCGGGGCTTAATCCCGCCATGGCGGGACCTGTTGATGGACTTTTTATGAGTCCATCAAGCTTATTAATCCTTTGAAATGGTAATATTGTATCCCTTACCCTCTGATTGAACGTCTTTCACCTGCCACCCTTTGCTTTCGGCGGCCCGGCTTACGTTCTCTTTAGAGGTGTCCGTATCTACCAGCACCTGAATCTCCCCCTTATTCACCTTTTCGATTTCGTCCATAGTCATAAGGACGGGCTGGGGGCAAGACGGGCTGGGGGCAACTTAGTCCTCTCGCATCAACAGTTGCATTCATCTTTATCCCTCATTAGGCAATCTTTTTTCTCATGGTGAAGCCAATAAACAAACAGACAAGGAGTCCTATGATCACGGCAGCAATTCCATGGGGCCCCACGCCATTTGGCGAACTTGCCAGGCCGAAGTTGTGGGCAAATCCGGCCCCCACTATCATCCCAAGGACGAATAATGCCGAATCTCCATCACCCTCTCCGGCAAGGAAAAGCTGTCGCCCTGGACACCCTCCGGCCAAGGCAAAGGCCAGGCCAGCCACGACCATACCTCCAAAGTTCCAGATAGCCATGGTATGGGCCACCGGCTGCTTGGCAAAGCCGGGATGAAATTGTCCTACGATAAGGTTCGTGACAAAGGCAAAAACCACTAAGGCAAGGAGTCCCATGAAGAGATGTGCCTGTCGGAACAGGATCAGGTCCCTGAAGGCGCCCATTGTGCAGAAACGGCTTCTCTGGGCCAGAAACCCTATTGCAAGGCCCACAACCAGGGAAATGATCAGCGCAGCATGCATGGCCCCCGGGCCTTTGAGACTGTAAAAAAGGACCCCGCTTTTGGCCTCTCCCTCAACCTGGGGAAAGATGAGAATCAGTATGAAAAAGCCTAACATGATCAAAGGCAACAACCATCCCACCGACGTGTGTGTCTTCTCAGCACGCCCTAAGTTATACCCGCCTTTGAGGAAAAGGGTGCCGATCCAGATGCCGACAATCAGCCCGAGCAGGCCGAAAATGGCGTTTCCGTCACCGGCTGAAAAACGCAACAGGGCCCGCCACGGGCATCCTAAAAAGACTAAGGCCCCAATCATGGCAAAGGCACCTAATATAAACCTTACTATTGGAGCGGAGCCCGCACGGGGCCGGAATTCCTTAAAAAGATAGGCCGCAATAAGTGCGCCCAAGACAAACCCGATAATTTCGGGGCGCATGTACTGCACCACAGCAGCACGGTGTATGCCGATTGCCCCTGCGATATCCCTCTCAAAGCAGGCTACACAAATGCCCATATTTCCGGGGTTGCCCAGCTTTTGTAAGAGTGCAGCAAGTATCCCGATAAAAGCCCCCACACTGATTATTCCCCAGCGTGTCGAGAAAAAGTTTTTCAATTGCGCCATTTACTTCCTCCTTTCAAGATATACAATCGCTTCACGATTCTATATGATGT
>JAFDAP010000174.1 GCA_019313765.1 Deltaproteobacteria bacterium
AGTACGCCGCGCCCGTCTGCCATAGCAAAAACATACAGACTGAAATCTTGATCACGGGATAGACGCGGGTCCTGCGCATTCAAGGGGGCATTTGATTCGCCTGCCGGCCGAATAAGAGATGTCCCGAAATCCCTGGGAATATTCCAGCCGATGCGGGCCTCCATACCCGCATTGGCATAGGTGTAAACATTGCCTAACGCACCGCCCAGATGAGGGATAAGATCCAAACCGTATTTCCCTACAATCCCGCTGTACAAAAATCGCCATTTTCGCTCATATACAACAGCAAGGCCGGGTTCGTTTTTAAGTTGATTGTCCCAGCCGTTGGGGCTTTGACTACCTATCAATTCATGGACGAATTTTTGTGTCTGTTCGCCAAAAGATTCAGGCCCTACTATACCGAGCTGGATCTCCATCGAGTCCAGATGACGCTCATTTTTGCTGTGCAAGCCGAGGCCGAAGTAAGTCCATCCCGCATATGGGCGATCATCTTCAAGTAGATCCTCGCTTACGATATCCCTCGGTGTATACATGTTCTGCCCGATAGAAAGGCCGACATTACGCTGCAACCCCTGCTCATTGATGAAAGGCAGACTGCGTATAATCGGTAAACTCCAGTCAGGCAGCCTGCCGCTCTTCGCATAACCAGTCAAATCATCTGAAATCCAGGACAGCTTGATACCGTTGGTGTAATGCCGGTCAGTATCAGCAAAAAGATCGTTTTCAAAATAAAAGCTGAATGTCCGTCTATCTTCTGCGGCTTCACATAGCTCAGAAGTAAAAACAAGTGCAATACTCATTAGCAACAGCAGCAATGCCAAATACTTAAATGCAATCTGTTTCATCCACATATCACCGAACAGCTTTTTTCTTCCACGATCTTGATATAATGAAAAACCCTGATTTTTAAGTATTTACTTATCCTCCTTTTCTTTCTTTAGAGCATCTTTTGCCCCTTTCCACATTCCGGCAGCCGCCCCCTTTGCCACATCCACAGACCTTTTCCCAAGTTCTTTGGCCTCGTCAGCCACGACATGGGCCGCTTTACCGGCAGCTTTTGCAGTTGCTTTAGCCGCATCTTTACCGGCCTCTTTCAATCTTTCAGCTATTTTTCCTGCTGCATGTCGAGTCTTTTTCCTCAAAACAGAAGTCGTTTTTTGGGTCTGATCGGCAAGATCATTTAATACATCCTTTGCCACTTCTCCGGATCGACTTGCCACTTTTCTGGTAGTTTCCAGGAAAAGCTCTTCAATCGCCTCCAGATCTTTCTTTGTACGGGAAAGATCCTCTTTAACAAATGCCTTGGTTTTATCTCCAACAGATTCTATTGCTGATACGAGCCCTTTCTGAGTCCCTTCAAAAGCGCCGGCAGCGACGTCCCCGGCTTCTTTTCCGACCTCCTCAGCCGCTTCTACTGCGCCTGAAATAACTTTCTCTGTAGTTTCTTTCACCCTCTCCGTCGTGAACCGGCCTTCTTCCATAGCTTTTTCGACTGCATCACCAGTAATTTTTTTTACGTTTTCTTTCACGTCCTTGCCTGACAAAATAACCTGTTTTACTGCCTCTTTGATACGATCTTTTATCTGATTATCCGACATAATTTATACCTCCTCATAATTTATGTTATTTTTATCAATTACCTGTGAATAAAATTACCCGCTT
This sequence comes from Deltaproteobacteria bacterium, assembly GCA_019313765.1. Classification (GTDB taxonomy): domain Bacteria; phylum Desulfobacterota; class DSM-4660; order Desulfatiglandales; family Desulfatiglandaceae; genus JAIOSR01. The sequence goes on from JAFDAP010000174.1 coordinate 1,663, forward strand.
TTTTCAGCAGTTCCAATCCTGATACCCAGGATTTCCATTTTTCGACTTCCAGCGACACATAATTTTCTAGGATATTTAGATCACGCGGCCAGATACGCGGAACTGAAAAATATTTAGCAGTATCCGGCTTAAGTGTAGTCTCCGTCCCATGAACCATCTCTTCCCTGGCCCCAACAACCATAAAATGTAATCTGTTTAAGATATTTACCTCGCTGACTCCGGCATCCATATCAAGTGAAAGCAGATGTAAATAAGGAAACATCTCCTTTAGTTTCTTCCCAATTCCCCTGCCCGTGATATGGTTGGAAATACAGCCGAATGGTTGAAGGCAGACTATATTGCCGATCCCTTCATTCAGCATGGCAATCATCTCGGCTGTCAACAGCCATCCCTCGCCAAACTGGTTAGCCAGGCTGACCACTTCACCTGTGTTTTCAGCCAGATCTTTCAGATTAAAATGCTTCCGGTTAAAACGAAATTTCTGCATTACCCGCTCAACACGAAACAGGTAATAATTTGCATAAATTTCCAGCAGCCTGGTTTTAATGTTATCCGCAGGGGAATATTTAAAAAACGCCTTCTGGTTGAATGATTCATTTACAAACCTCTGGGCAAAAAAACTTTGCAAAGATGGAAGGACCACCTCCACTCCCTGGTCTGAGAGCCACTCGATGATATTTCCATTTGAAAAAAAGTTGTATTTGACAAATATCTCTCCTACAACTCCGATTCTCGGAACAGACCCATTTTTAATCTTTACCATATTGAAATCTTCCACCGCCTCTTGAAGAAGATTTAACAGATAATGATAATCAGCATTTTCGATACCCGGTTCCATCTTCGACAAATATTTCTCATGCAAAGCCCTTGATGTCCCTGGAATCTCTTCTCTGACCACGGTAGAAAGATACATCCGGGCCAGCGGATCGGCAAAAATAACTCCAAGGCCCATTCTTTTCACAAGCTCTTTTTCATTGATGACAAACCCTGGCTGGGGATTTATCTCTTCAGCAGATACAGCAATCACCGGAACATCGGCCAGCCCTGCATCAGCCAGCCCCTTTTTAATAAGGGAAACATAAGAGGATGCCCTGCACTGCCCTCCTGTCTGGGTCAAAATTACCGCCGTTTTTTCCGGATCGTAATTGCCGGATTGCAAGGCTTTAATTATGTCGCCTGCAACAAGAATGGCCGGATAGCACATATCGTTGTTTATTGACTTTAGACCTAATTCTACCGAGGTCTTGTCCTGGGGCGGAAGCACATCCACACGGTAGCCCAGGGGCCTGAACACAGCCGGAATCAGTGGAGAATAGAAAGGAGAAAAATACGGCGCAATAAGGGTTCTTTCCCTGTCTTTTTGCATGAAAGCCCTGTTTGCTTTCTTTCCATTTCCTCGCTCCCTGTGGGATCTTGCTGTATTCTCTTTTACCGCTTCCAGCATAGAACGCAACCTTATCTTAACTGCACCGAGGTTTGCGATTTCATCCATTTTTATTGAAGCGTAAATTTTTCCGTGGCTTTGGATAATTTCCCTGACCTCATCTGCAGATACGGCATCAGGACCACAGCCGAAAGAGGTTAGCTGAACCAGCTGGACATTTTGGTTCCTTGCAACCCATCCGGCAGCTTCATACAATCTGTTGACATAGCTCCATTGAGTAAGGACATTGACACCGTCAAGGGCCTGACCCGCAACAGCAGGAACCGCATTTTCGCTGATAACATCCACTCCAAGTTCTGTGAGAAAATCTCCAATACCGTGGTTGATTAAAGGATCTATATGATAAGGCCGGCCGGCCAGGGCAATAACCATCCGCCCTTCGTTTTCCGCCTTGTTTATCAAGGCTTTTGCTCCGGCTTTAAGTTTCTTTTTAAATTCCTTCTGCTCTGCCAGTCCTTGTTCCACCCCCTTTGACACTGTCTGGTAATTTACGCCAAATTGTCTGAAAAAGATATGAAGCTGCTTTTTAAGAAGTGGAATATCTTTAAAGCTGATGGGAGGATTATCAAGGGGAATTCCATATTTTTCATCAGGATTAATGGCGCTTTTTAAAAGATCCGGATATCCGGTAACAACCGGACAGTTGAAGCTGTTTAAAGCATCAGTATATTCTTTCTGCTCGTAAACCACAGTGGGGTAAAAAATCCTGTCCACTTTTTTTTCTATTAGATCTAAAATATGCCCGTGAGCAAGCTTTGCCGGAAAGCAGATGTTTTCCGACATTACAGACGACGCTCCTTTTTCATACAGCTTAAAATTAGAAGGCGAAGAAAGAACGACTTTAAATCCACAACTGGTTAAAAATGTGTTCCAAAAGGGAAAGTTTTCATACATATTCAGACAGCGAGGAATGCCGTATGTAAGAATCGGTTCGCCTTCGGGTTCCATATTGCGGTCAAAAAGAAGATCTATTTGCTCTGTTATCAGATTTTTACCCCTGTGTTTTATCTCGGGATTATTGCTGAAATGCCTTTCGCACCGGTTGCCGGTAAAAAAATGATTTCCATTGGCAAATGTGAGCTTTAATACCGCACACCGATTCTCGCATCCTTTGCAGTAAATCTCTTTTTTTGAAAAATCCGTCCCTGTATCAGGATTCTCAATACCTTTAAAAACCGTTGATTCATCCGGTCTTATGCAATGATTATTAAGAGCCGTTAATGCCGCACCATACGCTCCCATCAACTCAGGGATATCAGACCGAACAACTTCTTTATTGAGCAGGAGCTCTAATGCCCGCAACACGGCCTGATTTCGAAATGTCCCGCCCTGAACAACGATCTTATCACCTAATTCAGCAGTATTTTTCAGTTTGAGGACTTTATAAAGCGCATTTTTGATCACCGAATAAGCAAGCCCTGCTGAAATATCAGAAACCGTTGCGCCTTCCCTAAGCGCCTGCTTGACCCTGGAATTCATGAAAATCGTACAACGGGTTCCAAGATCAAAGGGTGCGTTTTTCTCGCAGGCGATCCCGGCAAAATCAGAAGCTGTGTACCCAAGACTGCGTGCAAAAGTCTCTATAAAGGAGCCGCATCCTGACGAGCATGCTTCATTGACCTGAATATCGGAAACGGCATGGTCGTGAATAAAGATAGCTTTCATATCCTGCCCGCCGATATCCAGAATAAACGAAACATCCCTGTCAAAGCGCCTGGCTGCCTGGTAATGCGCTATAGTCTCAACAACACCGTCATTTAACCCGAAAGCCGCCCTGATCAGGCCTTCTCCATATCCTGTTGCTGCGGTTCGGACTATATGAGGTAAAAATCCGGCCCTTAAGAATTTTTCCTTAAGGTCAGATAGTCCCTCTTTTACAGCCTGTATCGGATTGCC
>JAFDAP010000175.1 GCA_019313765.1 Deltaproteobacteria bacterium
CTTACCCGAACATACCTTGACAAAGCCCTTCCGATGCTTAATTTCTCGTTTAAAGTATTAGAACGGACTATCAATTTATTGATAGTATTGTCATAAAATGTGGTTGGGATCAGTATGATGAAAGAGGAAATGGTAGAAATAAAGGTAAAAGATGATTCTCAAAATGAAGTGGATGAAAATCCTAAAAAAGGGGACAAACCCGAAAGCCATGAAAAAAAAGACATCCCCTTAGAGAAGATGACGAAGGCACAATTGCTTGATAAAATTAAACAAATCCAGGAAACGGCGGATGAGAATTATGATCTTTATGTCCGGTCCCAGGCGGAAATGGATAATATGAAAAAAAGGTTCCAGAAAGAGAAACAGGATCTGATAAAATTTTCAAATGAATCTTTGGTAAAGCAGTTGCTGCCTGTCATGGACAACCTGGAGCAGGCCATTTTACATTCACAGGATGAGGATTCGCTTCATGCCCTCAAAGAAGGAGTGGAACTGACGCTGAAAGTGTTGACGGATACCCTGGAAAAGGCGGGAATGGAAGAGGTTAAGGCAGTGGGTGAACCCTTTGATCCCAATTGTCATGAGGCCATTTCAGAGCAGGAAGATGACAGTGTGGGACCAAAAACAGTGCTTCAGGAACTTCAAAAGGGATATTTTCTCAACCAGAGGCTGATCCGACCTGCCATGGTTATTGTGAGCAAAAATGCGGTTTAGAACGATAAAGGCCATTATCGGGCCTTTTGGAATTGAAAAAAAGAGTTGTGGAGTTAAGGAGGAAAAATGATGGGAAAATTAATAGGCATTGATTTAGGGACGACTAATTCATGTGTCGCTGTCATGGAGGGGAGCGATCCGGTAGTGATTGCCAATAAGGAAGGAACCAGGACAACCCCTTCCATGGTTGCCTTTACTGATAGTGGAGAGAGGTTGGTGGGACAGACCGCTAAAAGGCAGGCAGTGACCAACCCTGAAAATACGGTCTTTGCTGTCAAAAGAATGATCGGTCGAAAGTTTGATTCGGCTGAAGTGCAAAATGATATTAATGTTCTCCCCTATAAGATCAGCAAGGCGCCCAACAGCGACGCTCAGCTTTCCATCAGGGGCAAGGATTACAGCCCGGCGGAAGTTTCCGCCATGATACTCACCAAGATGAAGGAGACGGCAGAAGATTATTTGGGAGAGAAGGTAACGGAGGCCGTAATCACGGTCCCCGCGTATTTTAACGACAGCCAGAGGCAGGCCACCAAAGATGCAGGACGTATTGCCGGATTGACTGTCGAGCGGATAATTAATGAGCCTACTGCCGCATCCCTTGCCTTTGGCATGGACAAAAAGGGAGACCAAAAGATTGCTGTCTTTGACTTGGGCGGCGGGACCTTTGACATATCAATCCTGGAAATCGGTGAAGGGGTTTTTGAGGTCAAATCAACACACGGGGATACGCACCTGGGTGGTGAGGACTTTGACCTCCGGATCATTGAATATCTGGCTGATGAATTCAAGAAAGACCAGGGCATTGATCTCCGCAATGACAAAATGGCCCTTCAGAGGCTGAAAGAGGGTGCTGAAAAGGCCAAGGTTGAGCTGTCGGGTTCCATGGAGACGGACGTCAATCTTCCATTTATTACGGCAGATGCCAGTGGTCCCAAACACCTGAACATCAAATTGACCCGCGCTAAGTTAGAGGCATTGGTGGATGACCTGGTGGAAAAGATTGTGGGTCCTTGCAATACGGCGCTCAATGATTCAGGTCTTAAAGCCGGTGAGATTGATGAGGTAATTCTCGTTGGCGGGATGACCCGGATGCCCATGGTCCAGGAAAAGGTGAAGGAGATTTTTGGCAAGGAGCCAAACAAAGGTGTTAATCCCGATGAAGTGGTGGCCGTCGGTGCAGCCATTCAAGGCGGAGTACTAAAGGGTGATGTCAAGGATGTGCTACTTTTGGATGTGACACCCTTATCATTGGGCATTGAAACCTTGGGTGGCGTGTTTACAAAGCTGATAGAAAAGAACACAACCATTCCTACCAAGAAGAGCCAGATTTTTTCAACGGCAGCCGACAACCAGCCAGCAGTCGAGATTCATGTGCTCCAGGGAGAACGGGAGATGGCCGGTTACAACAAGACGCTCGGCAGGTTCCAGTTGATTGGTATTCCTCCTGCTCCGCGCGGTATGCCGCAGGTTGAGGTGACCTTTGATATCGACGCCAACGGGATCGTCAATGTCTCTGCCAAAGACATGGGGACGGGAAAGGAACAGTCCATTAAGATTACAGCTTCAAGCGGCTTGAGCGAGGAGGAGATTGAACAACTTGTCAAAGAGGCGGAACTGCATGCCGATGAAGACAAGAAGAAGAGGGAGCTTATCGATGCGCGCAATATGGCCGATTCCTTGATCTATTCAACGGAAAAGTCTATTAAGGAGGCAGGAGACAAAGTAGATGATGCCACAAAAGCAAACATCGACCAGGCCGTTGAGAACCTGAAAAAGGCCATGGAAGGGGATAATACCGAGGAAATAAAAAGATTGACCGAGGAGTTGACCCAGGCATCCCATAAGGTGGCAGAGGCCATGTATGCTCAGGCCAGCCAGCAGCAGGCCCAGCCCGGGGCCGCACCCGGCGCTGAATCGGCCGCCGGGGCTTCACAGGACGATGAGGTCGTGGATGCCGATTTCGAAGAAATTAAGAAGTGATAAGGAAATGCGAGGGATCTCACTTTGATAGAGTACCTTTGAGAAACAGGTCAATTTTAACCAATATAGCTAGCTTTAACCCTGATTTATTGAGAATTTATGAAGGGTATTTCATTATTGAGTAAGATATCTTTTCCAGGGTCTCTTATTAAATATTGCCGTTGGAAAAAGGCTGTTCCCGTATTGATAGTGGGGATGGCCTTTTTTATTTCGGGCTGCCAGGCAATTGTTCCGGTTAAAAAGGGGGTTGTAGAGGATGCGCCGGCGAAGCAGTTTGCCCTGGCCGAGAAATTTCGTCAGAGGGGGGAGTTTGACAGGGCATTAGAGGCGTACGGTGCTTATGTTGAGAAATACCCGAGCCATGAAAATGCAGTATTAGCGTTTGACCGGATGGCAGAGGTATATTCAAAAAAAGGGCAATTTAAAAAGGCCCTGAATCGTTACAGAAAAATTTCAGGGACATACCCGGATTATACAAAGTTATCTGCTGTGCACTATCATATCGCAAGACTCCTGTACGTCTTGCATGAGTACAGGCATTCTGTGGACGAGTCGTTCAAATGGCTTGAAAAATACCATAAGGATCCCTTGGTGGGAGATGTCCTGGTTCTCTTGGGTGATGCTTTCAAGGCGCTTGGTAATAACGTTCAGGCCTTTAACTGGTGGATCAAGGCAAAAGAGACCTGGCGCGGTGATCTTAAAACAGAAACTGAACTCAAATCCAGATTAGAGGAATTGATAAATGTCAGCGGCATGGAGGCGCTTGAGGAAATGGCGCAATATGCTTCCGGGAGTGAGTATGCCCCGGAAATCCATTACAGGATGGCCACGTTTTTTTTGGAACAGAATGACCTGGAAAGGGCCAAAACGGCGGCCATGGCATTAGTGCGATCCACTCAGGAACAGTCATGGATCGACCTTGGAAAACAGCTTCTGGAAAGGATGGAGGAAGAGTTGTCCGTGAGACCCGGAGTCGTGGGCTGTTTGTTGCCTCTGACCGGCCGGTTCGGTATTTACGGCGAGGAGGTTCTTAACGGAATTCAGATCGGAACCGGAATGTTCGGTGAAACGGGAGATGGCCCTGACCTGGAGTTAGTTATCAAAGATACAAAAGGCAAGCCCGAACCCGCGTTAGCAGGTCTCGAAGACCTGGTTCATAACGAAAAGGTGATGGCCATTATTGGTCCTCTTTCCAGCAGGACCGCAGTGGCCGTGGCAGAAAGGGCCCAGGGCCTGGGTGTTCCGATAATCACCCTTACTCAGAGGGAGGGCATCACTGAAACCGGGGATATGGTGTTTCGCAATTTTTTGACCCCTTCAAAAGAGGTGAAACGGCTTCTTGATCCCGAGATTTTTGAAATGGGCATAAAGCGATTTGCCATCCTGTACCCGGATAATTCCTATGGCCGTTTTTTTATGAACCTCTTCTGGGACAGATTGGAGGAGATGGGCGGAACAGTAGCAGCGGTGGAGTCCTATGATCCGGACACGACCGATTTTGCCGATCAGATCAAGAAAATGACGGGCCGTTACTATCCGAGGCCCTATCCCCTGGTCCGTAAGCTTATTGAGATGCGGACCCCGGAGGAAGAAGAGAGCAGATTATATCCGGAGGAACCTGAACCCATTATTGAGTTTGACGCAATTTTCATACCGGATAATTTCCAGAGAGTTGCCATGATTGCTCCGCAGTTGGTCTATCATGATGTATTAGATATCCTGTTGATGGGTACAAGCCTCTGGCAGTCTCCTGAACTGATAGAGACTGCCGGGGATTATGTGCAGGGCGCGATTTTTCCTTCCGGTTTCTTTGAAAGCTCAGGGGAATCCTGTGTCAGTGCCTTTTCAGAGGACTATTTGATGGATTTTGACGCTATGCCCGGGATTTTGGCTGCCACCGGCTATGATACGATAACCCTTTTGAAGCACATGATGGCAGTTAAGCACGTTAGGACGAGAGAGGAACTTAAGGAAGCGCTCCTTGAGTGCCGGGATTTTCCGGGCCTTACCGGAAATGTTGTTTTTGATCCCGAGGGAGAGGTGGAAAAGGAACCGTTTTTATTGACTATTTCCGGCAGGCGCATGGTTGTTTACCGTTAACCCCGAGGTTGAAGATGTGGTATCTATTCACGGAGTAGTTGATTTGGTGAAAATCACAAATAGCAAATCCCAAATAACAAATGGTTCGACAGACTCACCATCCTGAGCGAAGTCGAAGGACAAATCCCAATGACCAAAATTCTAAAATCCAAATAATGTCTTGTCGTGTAAGGTTTTGGTCATTGGATATTGGAATTTGAGATTTATTTTCCGTGAACGGTTACAATACGTGCAATGTCAGGGTTAACCTCTAAGGGGTTTCATCCTCAACCATTTTATCCTCTGTCTCCTCTGTCTCCTCGTCTACCTCTTTTGCTTCCTCTTCCTCCTCTTTTTTCTTGCGGGCAAGCAGTGAAACCAGTATGCCGATTTCATAAAGGATGATCAGGGGACCGGCCATCATGCACTGGGTGATCACGTCCGGGGGAGTGAGTATGGCGGCTAAGACAAATGTCAGAAGCATGGCGTATTTGCGTTTTTTTCTTAGAAGCTCAGGGGTTACGATCCTCATTTTTGTAAGGAAAAAAATCACGACCGGAAGCTCAAACACAAGACCGAACGCAAAGAGCAACTTAAGGGCAAATGAGAAATACTGCTTAACTGAAGGAAGAGCCTTTACATATTCATTGGAAAATCCAATGAAAAATTTGAACCCGAAAGGAAATACCACAAAGTAGCCGAAGAGTGCCCCTCCCACGAAAAGGATGGTGGAGGCTGTGACGAAAGGAATGGCATATCGTTTTTCTTTTCGGTAGAGTCCGGGGGCCACGAACATCCACAGTTCATAAAAGATAAGGGGGGCCGCGGCTAAGATACCGGTAATAAAGGCCACCTTGAGATATGCAAAAAACATCTCGGGCAGGTTGGTGAAAATGAGCTGATCCCCTTCCGGCATAACGGCCTTGAGGGGTGCGATCAATATCTGGAAAAGCCTTTCGGCAAAAAAATAGGCAATGGCAAAACCTACCCCGACAGCAATGGCACACCGGACAAGTCTCTTGCGCAATTCCTCTAAATGACCTAAAAAAGGCTGTTTGTCGTCGCTATCCATCCCCGTTTTTCTCCCTGGCCGTGTCTGCGTCGCTTAATCTTTTTTGATCCTCCTGGGACTCGCTTTTGGTTTTTTCATAGTCATCCAACATGTCGTCGAAGTCCTCATATTTCGGCTTTTCGTCTTCCGTGGATTCGGGTGGTTCCAGTTCCGGGGGCTTATCAAGGCCGCTTATGGAATCCACCAGGTCTTCTTTCGCCTCCTTGAATTCTTCTTCCACATCCAGGCTTTCCTTGATATCCTGGGCGGCCTTTTTGAATTCATTCATGCCCTTGCCAAGGGCCTTGGCCAAATCGGGAAGTTTGCTCGGGCCTATGACGATCAAGGCGATAACCAAGATAATAATCAATTCCGGCATGCCTATGCCAAACATTTTGTCCTCCTCTAATAAAATCGTATCTGCTCAATATTTGGGGGAACTCAAATTTATGCGGACATCTCTTGAATAACGACCGGCGTCCCGCCACAAGGAAGGCGGGCAAGCACGTCGAGGCATGCGGATCTCTTTTCAAAGAGCCGCATAACCTTGCTGTGGCT
>JAFDAP010000176.1 GCA_019313765.1 Deltaproteobacteria bacterium
CCCTGAAAAGGCAGAGAAAATCTTTGACGAGCACATCATGAAGGGAAACCCTGTGTCAGAATACGCGTTATCCATGGGCAGTGAAACCACGTATTAGAACTTAATATTGAATGAAAACTTGGCGGTTTTTATGGAAAAGAAATATCGCGCTCACCTTCTAATCTGTGCGGGAACCAGTTGTGTGTCCAGTGGCTCATTAGATGTAAGAGACGCGCTGGTCGAGGAAATTAGGAAGAGAGGACTCGAAGACGAAGTATATGTCGCCACCACGGGATGTAACGGTTTCTGCGCGGCCGGCCCTCTGATGATCGCATACCCTGACGAGGTCTTCTATCAGAAGCTGGGAGTGGAAGATGTTCCTTTCTTTGTAGAAGAGTATCTCCTCAAGGGCCGCGTGGTAAAAAAGCACCTTTTTGAAAGCCCCGAAGCTGCAGAACTCATTCCCAAGATCATGGATATAGGCTTCTTCAGTCAGCAAATCCTTGTGGCTCTTAAGAATCGCGGCCTCATTGATCCGGACAAAATCGATGAGTACATCGCACGAGACGGCTATACAGGTATTGCAAAGGCACTACTTGAAATGACGCCCGAGCAAATCGTTGAAGAGATGAAGAGCTCCGGTCTCAGAGGGCGGGGCGGGGCCGGCTTTCCAACAGGCCTGAAATGGCAGTTTTGTGCCGCTGCCGAGGGAAGCCCCAAATACATGCTCTGTAACGCGGACGAGGGCGATCCTGGTGCCTTCATGGACCGTTCAATCTTGGAGAGTGACCCCCACTCGGTTTTGGAGGGGATGATCATAGGCGCCAAAGCTATCGGGGCCCACACGGGATATATATACGTCCGCGCGGAGTATCCCCTTGCCATCCAGCGCCTGCACACCGCTATAGGGCAGGCCAAAGATTATGGTCTCTTAGGCCAGGATATTCTGGGTTCCGGTTTCGATATGGAAATTGAACTGTACTATGGCGCAGGAGCCTTCGTGTGCGGAGAGGAAACCGCGTTGATGCGGTCTATTGAGGGCAAAAGAGGAATGCCCAGACCCAGACCGCCATTCCCGGCCCACAAGGGCCTGTGGGACCGTCCCTCCGTACTCAACAATGTTGAGAGTCTCGCCAATATACCTCAGATCATTTACCGCGGTGCGGACTGGTTCAGCAGCCTTGGCACGGAAAAGAGTACGGGGACAAAGGTCTTTGCACTAAGCGGTCGCGTCAGAAATATCGGGCTCATCGAGGTTCCCATGGGCACGCCGCTACGTTCTATAATCTACGACATCGGTGGAGGGATCCCCGATGGTAAGAGATTCAAAGCAGTCCAGCTTGGTGGACCCTCTGGTGGCTGCATCCCCGAGAGCCTGCTTGAAACGCCCGTGGATTATGAGTCTATTGTCAAGACCGGGGCGATCGTGGGTTCCGGGGGCATGGTGGTGATGGATGAAACCAGTTGCATGGTCGATATCGCCAAATTCTTCATCGAGTTTACGGCAGAAGAATCGTGCGGCAAGTGTACGCCGTGCCGCGAGGGCACCCAGCAACTCCTGTACATCCTCGAAAGAATCACTGAGGGGAAGGGTGTTCCGGAGGACCTGAACAGGCTTGAACAACTTGCCAGGGTGCTTCAATCGGCCTCCCTGTGCGGGTTGGGCCAAACCGTACCCAACCCCGTGCTTAGTACCCTTCGATATTTCAGGAACGAGTACGAGGCCCACATATATGACAAGCACTGCCCGACAGGTGTTTGCAAGAAACTAAGCGCCCCGCCATGCCAGTCCACATGCCCCATGGGCCAGGATGTGTCCACCTACACCTCCCTTATAGGCCAGGGCGAAATCGAACGGGCATGGGAAGTCATACGCATGGAAAACCCATTGCCCATGGTCCTTGGCCGCATCTGCCCCCATCCCTGCGAGAGCAGCTGCAAGCGGGGCGAGGTGGACAAACCAATCTCTATATGTGCTTTGAAACGCTTTGCCGCGGACAGCATGCGGGAAAAACTCAAGGAAATCGAACCCGCGCCGGTGCTTTTCCCCGACGACAAGGTGGCCGTAGTCGGGGCCGGCCCGGCAGGACTCACAGCGGCCTACGATCTGGTTCAAAAGGGCTATCCGGTCACCATCTTTGAGGAGCTTCCGGTCGCCGGAGGAATGCTTCGCGTTGGCATCCCTGAGTATCGCCTCCCCCGCGACGTAATAAAGGATGAGATCAACGCAATCGAGCGTCTCGGCGTAGAAATCCAAACGGGCGTGCGTGTGGGAAGAGATGTCTCCATTGAAGACCTCAAGGAACAGGGCTACAAATCCTTTTTCTTAGGCGTAGGCGCCCACAAGGGCCTGAAGCTAAGGATTCCCGGGGAAGACGATTTCGAGGGATTCGTGGACGCCACAGCCTTTTTGAGGAAGGTCAATCTTGGTGAGAGAAAGGCGCCGGGGAAAAAGATATGTGTAATCGGCGGCGGCAACTCGGCCATTGACGCGGCGCGCACTTGCCTGCGATTAGGCGCTGAAGAGGTCCATATCGTATACCGCAGACAGCGGGAGCAGATGCCCGCCAATCCCGTAGAAATAGATGCCTCCATTGAGGAGGGAATACATCTCGACTACCTGACCTCACCCCTGCGCATCCTTGGAGAAGGTGGCAGGGTGGTGGGCATGGAATGCATTCGGAACGAATTGGGAGAGCCGGACAAAAGCGGCCGGCGACGTCCCGTTCCCGTTGAGGGATCGGGATTTGTCATTGACTGTGATATAATCATTCCGGCCATCAGCCAGGAGCCTGATCTTACCTTTCTGAGCGATGATTACAACTTCGCAATCAGCCGCTGGAATTCCTTTGAGGTAGACGAGAAGACACTGGCTACAAACATCCCGGGGTTCTTTTCAGGCGGCGACTCAGTGACCGGACCGGCCACAGTTGTCCAGGCCATCGCAGCAGGACACAGGGCAGCTGTTTCCATGGATTGTTATCTTCGAGGAAAGGAGTATAAGGGTTACTGGTATCCCAAACCTCACCTCACGGTGGACCGACTGGATCTTACCGAAGAGGACGAAAAGCTTGTGCGGCCTAAGATGAAAGAACTGCCCGTAAGCGGCAGGATCGACAACTTCCAGGAAGTAGAATTAGGACTGGACGAACAGGCTGCCCTCTCCGAGGCACGACGCTGTCTCCGCTGTGATCTGTAACTCTCGGAGCATTACACAAATAGTGCCCGCCCGAAAACTGCTATTTTCTCCAATTGCAATTTCTCGTTCCAATAACTTATCCCCTTTACCCCGCCAAAAGTACGGCAGGATCTTCGACAACTAATACCCTTAAAATGCCTTTTTGGGCAGACTCCGTGCCGGAAAAGCAGTTAAAATGTAGCTACAATGTAAATATTGTTGCCAATTACACTTCTATAGTTTATATTTTTTATTTAGCCATTAGTTCACAAGTTAAGAATTTTAGATCACTTTAGGTAATGTAAACGTATCAAATCAATAAATCGGGGAATTTCTTTAACAATTCAGGGACCACGCCCTCAACTTATTGATCTGTTAATTTTGATGGACTCGTAAAAAGTCCATCAATCGCGCACAGCGGGAGGGTGGGCCTCCGGCTCCGCTTCCAGCCCGAGGGCTTCCAGGCCGGAGGGTAGAGCCTACGCCTCGGAGAGGGTGGAACCATTTGAATTCACTTCAAATGGCGAGGGAGGGGTAGCCCTCCTCCGCCGAGTAAAAAGGTGCAGAGCGACTTTTTACGAGGGTATTAATTTTGAACTTTGGATCATTCATATATTAAGGAGGTAGACATATGGAATTCGGTTTAAGTGAAGAACTGCAAATGCTCCGTGACATGGCCAGGGACTTTGCCGCGGAAAAAATTGCACCGTTCGCGGACGAATGGGATGAAAAGCATTATCTTCCTTACGAGGAAGTCATAAAGCCCATGGGCGAACTGGGCTTTTTCGGCACCGTGATCCCGGAGGAATACGGGGGCAATGAGATGGGATGGGTGGCCGCCATGATACTGACTGAAGAGATTGCGCGGGCATCCAGTTCCCTCAGAGTGCAGATCAATATGCAGGCCCTTGGCTGCGCCTTTACCATTTACAGGTACGGCTCTGACGAGCTCAAGAAAAAATACATCCCCAAACTGGTAACCGCCGAATATTTAGGCTGTTTTGCAATCACTGAGCCTAACGCAGGTTCCGATGTAATGGCCTTGAAATCCACTGCTGTTGACAAGGGCGATCACTGGCTCCTGAACGGTTCCAAGACCTGGATCTCCAACGCCTCTTCCGCGGATGCCATCATTTGCTATGCATATACGGACAGGGAGGCCAAGGGAAAAGGCCTTTCCGCCTTTGTGGTGGAGCCCAAGAACTTCAACGGTATTTCCACAACGGATTTAGACAAATTGGGCACCCGGTCCACTCCCACAGGTGAAATATACTTAGAAGATACAAAGGTCCCCAAGGAAAATATCTTAGGAAATCCAGGTGACGGCGCAAAGATCGTTTTTGGATCATTGAACCAGTCCCGGCTTTCGGCCGCGGCCGGCGGTGTGGGATTAGCCCAGGCATGTCTCGATGCCGTGACCGACTACTGCCAGGAAAGGGAGCAATTCGGCAAGTCCATCGGCCAGTTCCAAATGAACCAGGATATGATAGCACAGGTCGCTGCCGAGATCGAGGCTGCCCGCTTAATGGTCTACAAAGCAGCATGGCAGAAGGATGATGGGCAGTTGGGAAACACCCTGGAAGTGGCCCATGCCAAGTATCTTGCAGGAGAAATCGCGGATAAGGCAGCTCGAATGGCCATGAGGATTATGGGCGCTTACGGATACTCCACCGAGTACCCGGTGGCCCGGTACTACCGTGACGCGCCCCCCTACTATATGGTAGAGGGGTCTGCTAATATCTGCAAATGGATCATCGCACTGGATCAGCTTGGCATTAGAAAGGCAAACAGGTAATAAAGAATCCACGCCCGTCGAAGATCCCGCTATGCGGGGGAGG
>JAFDAP010000177.1 GCA_019313765.1 Deltaproteobacteria bacterium
GATAACGTTCGACGAAACCAGCAGCGCAACCGAATAACGAAAAATACGTCAGGTATTTAGCTGTTTTTTGAATAAGCCCCTATGGGGCAAACCCAAAGCCGGGCCCTCCGGACCCGGATCTTTACTGTTACGGCAAGTTACATAAAAAGATGAAGGACCAGCAAAGAGGAGGAGATTATGAAAAAAACGATTATTTGTTGGGGTTTTGTGGCGGTTTTATCCCTGTTCCTGGTCGGTTCACAGGCCCTTGCAAAGGGTAAAGGCAAGGGACACGGGAGTGGAGATCCTCCCGGTTGGGAAAAGGGGGAAAAGAAAGGCTGGCAGGGCGATGCGCCTCCCGGAATCGAAAAGAAAGGGGACAAGAGCCCGCCGGGGCTGAGTAAAGAAAAAAAGGGCGAATCAGAGGCTGTGAAAAAAGAGAAAAAGGTCAAAAAAGAAAAAAAAGTAAAGGAAAAGAAAGCAAAGGAGAAATTGGAAGGGGAGCAAAAGACAAAAGAAAAAGAGGGTTTCTGGGATAGGTGGTTTCGAAAAAAAGAAGGCGAGAAAAAAGGTGAATAATCCTGCACTTTCATTCAAGCACAACCGTGTTTTTCGGGATCATCACGCTTGTAACCGCATCCCGGAAGTACATCGGCTCCCCAAAAAAAGAATTATTTCATGTCTACTCTGTCAATTATTTATTCCATTATGAACGATTAGAAGATATCATATCCCCAGGAGCAAAAAATGAAATCTCATCTGATCTGGATAGACCTGGAAATGACCGGGCTTGATCCTGACACACACGTTATAGTCGAAATCGCATCCATTGTAACCGACGGCCAGCTCAATATTGTAGCCCAAGGTCCCGACATTGCCATAAACCATCCCGAAGATATCCTTTCCGCCATGGATGGGTGGAGTCGGGAGCACCACCAGGCATCAGGACTCCTGGATCGAGTCAAGGCGTCCTCACGGGATTGTCAGCGCGCCGAAGAGGAGACTCTGGACTTTGTTTCTCGCTACTGCGAAAAAGGGAAGTCCCCCCTCTGCGGCAACTCTGTCTGGCAGGACCGCCGGTTCTTGATAAAATACATGCCCCTGTTGGAAGCCTTCCTGCATTATCGCAATATTGATGTCAGCTCGGTCAAGGAACTTGTCAAGAACTGGTACCCTGCCCTATCCCCTTTCAAAAAGCAAAAGGCCCATTTGGCAATGAGCGACATTGAAGAATCCATCAGGGAACTGATATATTATCGAGAAAAAGTTTTTGTTCTGAAATAGATTTACGAATGAAACCCAAAACCGAAAAAATACTCATTGCACTCACATGTGTCTTAGGCATATCCGGAGTAGCTTACGGGATGGCAGAGAAAAATGATCCCGTTTTCATTGCGGGCCTGTGCTTCGTCATTGCCGGATACCTGCTCATAAGAAGGGAACTGAAAGCTTACAGGAAAAGAGCCCTGCCGAGATAGGCGAAGCCTAAGTTGAGGAGAGCCGTATCATCGTCATTGATTTTTGAACGGGTCTTTTCGTCAATTTCATATAACTCCAAAAAACCTGTCTTGAAAACAAACTCGCGAAATACATCCAGGTTATAGCAGGCCACCATTACCTTTTGAAGTTGACTCTCATCTAAGGGCTTTGTCCTGTCTTTTCTGGCGTGTAATACGAGTTCAAGCATCCGGTCATTTATTTCCGTGTAGGGCAAAAGTCCCTGGTTATCCTGCCATGCCTCCACACTCCAGATCTGTTTCTCATCAATTCCAAGACAACCCGGTATGTCCAGGAGATAATAGAATTCTTCCTTTGTCATACTGCCACGGCTTATACCTGATGAACGGCCTAATGGAAACAGGCGGCAGGCCATAGGGCGATCGTTGTAGACCCTGCATCCTTCAGGGGTCACAAATGGACATGCCTTTTGAGGGGCATCTCCCATCCCAAGAGATATAATCGGAAATCCGGAATCCTGATCCAGGCTGTAAACCGTATATTGGGAAAGGAATTCATCAGAGTGAATTTTCAGTGCGGTTTTCAGCCTGAGGATGTCATAAGGGGTCAAAGGTAAGTGTTTATTTCGGCAGCAGGTGTTAAAACAGGCAAGGTCCTTACGGCATGAAAAGGCAAACGTATCTGTAAGATCCAGGCATTTTTCCGGTGAAGGAGCAGATTCCAAAAACATGATTATTTCCCTTCATGACTCGTTTCGAAATTATTAGAACATCCTAAATCCACATTGTAAATTATCCTGACCTGCATGACAAGGTCACAACTCCCATCCCATGCCCTCCATAGGGCCACGTCATTTAAACAGGTAATTGCTTGGAATAAATAAAGTTACTGGCTTATGAAAATCATGAAAATTCCAAGCACCAAAATACAAATCCCAAACAAATATCAATGACCGAAATTCAAAATTCAAAACAGATAGAATGACGGCGAGACATCCAATAAGTGATTGAAATGTTTTGGTCATTGAAATTTGTAATTTTGATATTGTTTGTAATTTGAGTATTGTGATTTGTGATTTTAGTGCCGTATCCGGAAAAGCAAATCGCTTCTATCTGAATCAGTTAGAGTTGACTTTGACGTTTCCTGATGCCCTCTCCATACTGCTTGACAATTGAGGTGAAGGGTAATAAATTTGATTTAAGTTCTTGATACAGGCATTAGCGAATAAATATCTGAAACTGGAGCATTAAGCCCATGAAATTGCATGAATATGAGGCCAAAGATATTTTCGGGAAATCGGGAATACCAATTCCCAACGGTCAATTAGTTACAGTGGTTGATCAGGCCACAAAGGTGACCCAGATCATAAGCGGCCCCCCCTGGGTGGTCAAGGCACAGGTCCATACCGGTGGTCGAGGCAAGGCAGGGGGTATCAAAATCGCACATTACCCTTACGAGGTAGTGACCGCCACAGAGGACCTCCTCGGCAAACCATTGGTGACCGAACAGACCGGCCCTGCAGGTGTCATTGTCAACCAGGTCCTTATCGAAGAAGGCATTGAGATCGACCGCGAGTTTTATCTGAGCATGGTGATTGACCGGTCAAGTGCCATGCCGACCATGATCTTCAGCCAGGCCGGGGGCATAGAAATTGAAGAGGTCGCCTCTGAATCCCCTGAGCTTATCCTTAAAGAATATATTGATCCCGCGGTGGGATGGATGCCACACCAGGCAAGAAATTTGATTTATGGTATCGACCCTCCCCTCTCTCTGGCATCGGTAAAGACATTGATGTCTATCATGGCCAATCTGTACAAGGTCTTTACGACACTTGACTGCTCTCTGGTGGAGATTAATCCCCTTGCAATTACCAAGGAGAGGAAGGCCATTGCATTAGATGCCAAGATGAGTATTGATGACAATGCCCTTTTCAGGCAAAAGGAACTCCTTCAATTCGATGATCCAAGGGAAAAAGACCCATTAGAATTAATGGCTGAGAAATACAGTTTGAATTATATTCGTTTGGACGGCAATGTGGGGGCCATGGTGAACGGCGCGGGTCTTGCCATGGCGACCATGGACGTGATCAAGATGGCGGGAGCGGAACCGGCCAATTTTTTGGATGTGGGCGGCGGGGCCACCGAGGACATGATCACAAAGGGCGTTGAAATCATCCTCAAGGACAGGCGGGTTAAGGCAATCCTTATTAATATTTTCGGCGGGATACTGAGGTGCGATGTATTGGCAAGAGGTGTCCTTGCTGCGGCAAAAAAACGGACGATCAGGTTACCTTTGATCGTCAGGTTAGAGGGGACCAATGTGGAAGAAGGAAGAGAAATTCTCAGAAACTCTGACTTGGAATTCTTTGTGGCGAAGGATCTTTCTGAGGCAGCGGAACTGGTCGCAAAACAGGTATCTAAAGCAGGAGAATCATGAGCATACTTGTAGATGAAAACAGTAGAGTGGTTATCCAGGGGATTACCGGACGGGAAGGCACCTTTCATACAAAGCGGATGCTCGACTATGGAACGGTAGTAGCAGCGGGCGTCACTCCGGGAAAAGGGGGCAAGGAGGTTGAGGGCGTGCCGGTTTTCAATGCTCTTAAGGGTGCAGTGGATAAGGAGGGGGCAAATGTCTCCTGTATCTTTGTCCCTCCCCCTTTCGCAGCAGATGCGATTATGGAGGCGGCCTCGGCAGGTCTAAAGGTAATTGTTTGTATAACCGAGGGGATCCCCACCCTTGACATGGTCAAAGTGGCCAGTTTTTTAAAGGACAAGGGTTCTGTTCTCATAGGCCCCAATTGTCCCGGTATCATTTCCCCGGGAAAAACTAAAGTGGGCATAATGCCCGGGCCAATACACATGCGGGGAGAAATGGCCGTCATCTCAAGGAGCGGGACCCTGACTTATGAGGTGGTGGATCAGTTGACCGGGGCCGGGCTTGGCCAATCCACCTGCATCGGTATTGGGGGCGATCCAATAATCGGCACCACCTTTATTGATCATCTCAAGCGCTTTAAAGAAGACCCTGAAACGAAAGGGGTTGTTCTTATCGGAGAAATCGGGGGCACTTCGGAAGAGGCGGCTGCCGCGTACATAAAAAAGGAATTTAACAAACCGGTGATTGCCTTCATTGCTGGCCAGACAGCGCCACCCGGCAGAAGGATGGGACATGCGGGAGCTATTATCTCAGGCGGTCAGGGAAAAGCAGAGGACAAAATAAGCGCCCTCAAGGCAGGGGGAATCACGGTGTGCCTGAACCTTGGAGACTTGGGGCAGACGGCCTTGGAGGTTATGGGAAAGAGCTGACGCTAAATGAACCGGTCTTGACTCTGTATTTCTTTAGTGGTAAAATAGATAAAAAAGTAAGACATTACGAGGAGGCAGGGAGACCTTTGAAAAATGCTCAATTTTATTCAAGTTCAAGTCGAAGATCCCGGACTTTGAGCGGGAGAAGGCGAAAATTTTAACCACAGGAATACATTGAGTATTTCGAGGATTAAAATTTGAGCCTGACGCAGAAATTGGG
>JAFDAP010000178.1 GCA_019313765.1 Deltaproteobacteria bacterium
AAAAGAGTTAGTGTCCAGAGGTTATTTCAACTTTTTTTAGGTTTTTTTTATATTTTTATCTGTATCAATTCCAGATGGGAATAAACACCCTATGGGATAACCGAATCTTTACAAGGATTCGCATCCCTCATTTTTTCCCACCACCACATTTTCCTTGAAAGCAGCATCACGATTTTATCAAATGAAAATATCATCTTCAAATTGTCATTGTGGAATAAAAGCGCGGCGGATTTTTGCATTTATTGCCACAGCATTACTAACTACCCTCACTTTCATCGGAAACGCTAATGCCGATGAGAACACGTTTCCTTTTCATGCCGGTGAAAAATTGGTCTTTGAGGCCAAATGGGGCTTTATCCCTGCCGGGGAGGCCGTCCTTGAAGTCCTCCCCGTGGAAACCATAAATGGCGTTAAATCCCGCCATTTTGTTATGACTGCAAAAACTTATCCATTTATTGACCTTTTTTACAAGGTCCGGGACAGAATTGATTCTTACGCGGATGTGGGAATGACACATTCGGTTTTGTATAAAAAGCAGAAGCGCGGCAGGAGCAAAAAGGATGTTGTCGTTGATTTCAACTGGGAAAAGAAAAAAGCCAAATATTCAAAGAACGGAAAAATGAGGAGGCTCATTTCCATATTATCCGGTTCCTTTGACCCGCTTTCGGTATTTTATGCCTTTCGTATTCATGAACTCAAAGAGGGTTTAGTGATAAAGGTGCCGGTAACGGATGGGAAAAAATGTGTCATGGGGACAGCAAAGGTCATAAAGAGAGAAAAAATAAACGTGAACGGCCGGACCTATGACACCTATTTGGTGGAGCCCGATTTGGAACATATCGGAGGCGTGTTTGAGAAAAGCAAGAACGCCAAACTTCAATTATGGGTCACCGCGGATAAACTGCAAATCCCCGTTAGGATAAAGAGTAAAGTCGTTGTTGGAAGTTTTGTGGGGGACCTCATTTCCGCTAAAGGAATTGGGCAGGGATTAACCCTGCCCACTAAAAAGAGGCCTCGCTGATTACCCCTTTGACGGCACCATCACTTTACCGACTTTTGCCATTCCTTTGCAAAAATACCCGCGATTTTGCCTGTCTGGCTGGGGTCAATTTTAAGGGCCTTGGCGACCTCTGCGTACAGGCTTTTTCTGTCCCTGTTTTCTGCGTCAACAAGGGCTTTCAGGTTCCTTTTGTCTTTAAGTCCCAATCCTCCCGTGCTCCCAATGGACACATACCCGTTTCCCCCCTCTTTGAGCATGCCTTTTTTGTAAAATGGCTTCATCTGGCCGAACCGTGCTTTCATCTTCTGCTTCAAGGCCCGTATGGTGGGGTTGGAAACCGTGACCACGTCTTCTGCATGGGCAACAGGGCAGAAAAAGGCCAGAATAGTTTGTCTAAAGAGAGAATCCTTTTGGTTTTTTAAGGATTTGTCTTCAGCACCTCCCTCCTGTCCCCTGATGTCTTTGACAATCTCCCCGGCAACTGATTCAACCTTTTCCGCAGGGAAGTAGATGTTGATGGTGACACAGGCAAATATCAGCAATGTGCAAAACAGAGTAGGAATCCATAAAGTTTTTCGATAAAATTTCATTTTAACCTCCTGAATAAATTATTTGGGACACAGATTTCTGCGGATTCTCGCAGATAACTACTTTATGACCGGCCCGCCGCTTGTAGCAGTAACACGCTTAATTCTCTTTACCATGTCCTTAAAGCTGGCGCGATTATCAGGATTTTGATTTACTATATTTACGCCTGAAAAGCTACCCCTTTTTATTATGTATTCTTTGCCCCCTTCCTTGATCGTGCCGTTGACCCTGAAGACATCATTCTCTAAAGACGCACGCACACCGATTTTTTTGTAGGGAAACTCCTTGAAAAGCGTGGCAAAGCCACCTGCAAGCCCCACAAAAGGGCTCTGACCCCCTCCAATCCGGGCGATATTGTCCACGGCCTTCACACTTATCTTCTGGGAAACGCCTTTTGTCTTGACTGTTTCCAGAAGTAGATCAAATTTCTGCGGTTGGCCGTAGGCTAACTCAAAATTCCTGACATACCCATCGAGGACACCTTCGATCTTCCCGAAGGAGGTTCCTCCGGTCATTCCTGCCAAACGCAGGGCGTTCATTCGTGCGCTCATTCTGAAAACCGGGGTGGAACTGAACATCCCCGATGCGCCAAGGTCTGAAAGAATGATCTCCCCATTAAAAACCACGGCCCTTATGTTTCCCCTGGTCGTTAAGGTCCCCCCTTCAAAATGAATGGGGTCCAGTTTTCCATTTATTGTTCCCGTTACGGGTTGTTGCCAGATCCCGGACAGAAGGGGTTGAATCTCAACGGCATTCATTGTCAGGCTGGTATTGATTGATAGTTGCCTACCGAATATGTCTTTGCTTACCAGTGGGCCGATCCTGACGCTCCCCCCGGAAATCCTTATAACGGTTGGGGATTTGATTGATAGCGAGTTCGGGCCGGCATTCAATTTCAGGTTCAGTGGTTGTTCGGGTAGCATGGGAAGGTTCATGGACCTGACGGATAAATTCCCTTTTGCCGTCTCCGCCACCTTTCCAACCTTTTGAGTCTGGTACCAGACAGGCAGATCAAAATCAATTCCCTGAAAAGAGAAATCATTATCAGTGGATGAAAGCTCCCCGTCATGCCACATAAAGTGCCCCATGGCCGTCAAATCCTTTCCAATGCCTGTCAGTTTCAGGTCCGCGGAAATGTCGCCTCCAATCTTAAGGGCGGTAAGAACAGGTTTTTCCGTCTGAAACGGTTCCAATACAAAATGGTCAAACACCGGTTTCAATGACGTCTTAGGGATATTCAATGAAAGATCGATTCGTTGATCCCCGGGTCCGTGAAGAATGTTCCCATGCATATTAAGCGCTAAAATATCTTTTATTTCGAGACTCAGGCCGGGTAATTGCAGGAATTTCTTAGACAGGTCGTATGTCGCATCACAGGAACAAAAGAACGGATTGCTGTTCAGGTTCAGATAAAAGCGATCATACAGGGCCTCGCCCCCATTGACCTCAAGGGCGGCGTTGGCAGCTACAAAAGTCTCCTTCAGGTCAATCTCACCGGCAATCTTTGCATTCAGAGAGATTTTTTCTCCCACGCAGCTTGAGTCCCGGTTTTCAAAGCCAAACCCTTGTAGCCCAATTTCAGATATAAATGACCAGGACCCCTTTTGTTTTTGACTGGCCCTTATCTGAATGGAATCGACCCCGCTGATTTGCCAGCCCGAAGGGACCAGGTTCAGGGCTTGGGCCGATTTCATGAGATTGGTTTGTTTTCCCTGAATGGCAACAGCCACCCGTTCCCCTTCAACCCTCAAGGCCAACAAAAGGTTTGTTAAGAGGGAGGATTCCAGGCGGATTTCGGGGACATGAACGGATCTTTTTTTCGCATTAATTGTGCCTTTTCGAATATTCACCCGGATATCATCAACCTGTATCTCCTTTTCCCCTGCCACCACTTTTGCATGGGGAACATTCGCTTTCAGTTCCTCAATTTCAAAAACAGGATATTTGCCTGAGACCGTAAGACCCACTGTAAAGGGTTTCAGCGCCACCCCCTTGCCCGAAAAAGTGGTTTCATCACCCTTCATTTTGACGGCAATTTTTATTTCAGGGACCTTTCCTTGAACCCGAATGTCCCCGGTTATATTGCTGTTTACCTTCATATCTCCGGTCACATAGGAAAACCGGTTTCCTTTGAGCCGGGCCTGAAGGTCACAATCCAAAACCCATTCTTGTTTTGCTTTTATTCCATTTATTTTACCGTGGAAAAGGACAGGTCCTGATAAAGTGACAGTCTCTAATTGTGCCTTTAGTTCCGAAGGAACGAACGACAACGCTTTTTGGGGCAAAACATGGCCATCTGAGAGCTCAAGCCTGAAAACGGTTTCGGTTCCAAAACCCGCATTTATTTTGCCTTTGAATCCGGCGACATCGGAAACGGTCAGATGAAAACGGGCAACGTCTAATTCGGTTTTCCCTAAATCAAAGGACCCTTGTGTTTTGAGATTCAAATTTAAAGGTAATGACTCTGTTTCAGATGCCTGCTTGAGGACTGCCCCTCTAAATAAAACGTGCAAGGGCTCAAAGATCACTTTCTTAAGGTTGTGGTTGTAAATGAGTTTTGCCTTTGCCTCAATTTTTCTTACACTTGCATCAGGCTTCTTCAGGGATATGTCCCCGAAATGGATGTCCGCAAGATCAATGGCCAGGTTTTTTTGAGTACGGTTGAAGATAACTTTTGCCATTACTCCCATGCTTTTTATGTTGGCATCAGGGCTTTGAAACGCTGCTTCTTTTGCCGTCAGGTGACAACGCATTTCCGGATCCACAAGAGATATGGCACGATCCGTGGTGATAAGAAGGTGTGGTGCGGTGAAGCATATTTCACGGGAAGGCCATTCGAACAATGCCTCGCAGGAGATCTCTACAAGGTGATCCGTATTCAGGTGAGCATGGATTCCGCTGAGCCGAACGGTCTGTTCCTCGGTTTGGGCGACCATGTGGCCGTTTGAAATTTGTGCGGCTTGAAACCGGATGTCCCTGAACAGGAAAAACGCTGCAAGCCTTTTCACAACACTGACAAGTAATGAGGGGGTTTTTGGTTTGCTCTCAATCTTCGGCAGAACCATGTCATGTGAGACACGGCAGGAAAACCCGTCAATCTTGAGTTTTTTAAAGGTGAGGCTCTTGCTTCCGAACGCCCCTTCCAAGGCCATATCCGCTGTGAGTTCAGGAATCTCTAAATGAAAACCCCGAAGATCCTTACCCGGCTTGAACATGATCCCCTCTGCCCGGATTCTCAAGGGCTTGAGGGAATAAGACAGTTTCTCGATTCTAAATGAAGTGTGTGTAGTGCGAGCGATCGATTTTTCTATGAATGCCTTTACAACAGCAGGATGATGATAGTAATAAAGGCCAATGCCGCAAATAGAGGC
>JAFDAP010000179.1 GCA_019313765.1 Deltaproteobacteria bacterium
CCACAGCACCGTTCGTCTTTTAATACGGAAGGATAGATATCAAAGAAGTTGAGGAGCCGAAGGCTGTCCACGATAATATTGCTGGTTTGAACGCCTAAATGGTTCTTGAAAAAGAGATCATAATATGGGGCGCAACCGGCAAAAAACAGGGTCTTGCTATCGGGGTCTAATTGAATGTCTTCAGGTAGCCATTCCCAGTGTTTTACCTTGAGTTTCTTTGATGTCATGGTCCTCATAAGGGACTGAAAAAAGCCGCCGTGCGAGTCATGACCGTTCAAATCGGATATTTTTAAAAGATGACGAATATCCCTGACAAATTCATGGAATTTGACCGCAGAAGGACACCGGTCATAACACAACCCGCAAGTAAGACAGGACCAGACATCTTTTTGTACGGAAGGGGAGTCTATGTCACCGGCTATAATGGCATTGGCCATGGCCCTTGGAGAGAAGGGTTTGCCCGACAGGGTCAGGGGGCATGCAGATGAGCATTTCCCGCAATCCTGGCATGCATAGACATCGTGGGCAGTCACGATCTGGTTAATGAGTTCATGCCTCTCTACAAGGGGTTTTTCTTTTGTCGCGGGTATTATGGGACTTTTGCCTGTGACCTTTATTTCATTGACAAAGTCTGTGAGAAAACGGAGCAGGGCTTCTGAATCTTCAGGCATGAAGTTGGCTAAGCGCAGGCGGTCTTTTCCAAGGCCTAATCGCTCAAGGATGTCTCGCATATCTCCAACATTTTTCTGTGCATTTTCGGTCCCCGTGCCGTAACGGCACGCCCCTGATTCACATCCCAGAAGGGCCACGCCGTCCGCTCCAATTTCAAATGGTTTAAAGAGAAGGGCCTTGCTGATTCTTCCCGAGCAGGGAATGCGCACCATCATGATTTCTGCGGGGATTTGGGCCGCGTCGTCCTGCAGGGTCTGGTAGGCCGCATGCGGTCCCCAACTGCAGAGGAAGAGTATGATTTTAAAATCTGTCATTGCACCAGCACCTCCTCAAGCATTTGCTCGAGGTACCTTTGATCGCGATACGGGCTGTCTGCAGCATTTGACGGACAGACGGAAATACAGTTGCCACAGCCCTTGCACAATGCCTCGTCCACCACGGCACACCATCCACCCACGGCGTTTTTGTGGAACGTAATAGCCTGGTAAGGGCAGACCTGCATACAGCGACCGCAGCCGCGGCACATTTCTTCATCCACTACCACGCTGAATCCCCTGCTCTGCCTGGGACCCCTGGGCATAATGGCCGCAGCAAGCACAGCGGCCGCAGAACCCTTTTTTCGTTCGGAGATGTGGATCCCCGGCGGATTGGCCAAAAAAAGCCCGGCAATGGAGGTGGCTCCCGGATAAAGAAAGGGTATGCCCGGAATGCCGCGTTTCTGCATGGAAGAGGCCACCCTCCTTCCGGGAAGGCCTTCCTGGTGAATATACGGGATCAATTGCCTGTATCTTTCTCCTATGATAACCGACCCGACCTGGAGGGCCTGCGAAAACCCGTTTGATTCGGTATAGATCTGAAAATCGCCCAATGTGCCGCTTATGCCTTTCACGACGGAGTCCTCAAAGCAATGGATATTGGGGTGGGCGAGCTTTTCCGGCAGCGGTTTACCGGACGTCCGGAACATAAAGACCTCAAGCCCGGCCTCGGCAAGGGTCAGGGCGCTGTTTACGGAGGCCTCGGATTCGCCGATGACCGCTGTGGCAAAATTATAGGTCCTTACCGGCGAGGGAAGGGGCCTTAATTTTTTGGCCCTGAATATGGAACGTTCTATCAATCCGGTGAAACGGCTCATGGCCGTGGATTCATCATGGTTCAGAAACCTGAGGACCTCGCCCCTCAGGTTGCAGGTTTCCACCATGGAACGGCTGACCCCGGTTCCCCTGAACAGAGCGTCTTTCAGGCGGCTCCGCTGGTCCGTGCATGCGCTGCATACAAAGTCAAGGGGACAGCACACACAGGAGGCAAGGACCACCCTGGTAATGCCTTTATCTCGAATGGCCCTCAGTATACTTGCCGAACCTTCCGGTGTGCAGGCAGAGGGCATCACTTCGGCATGAACAATGTCCTCTCGATCGGTCAGGCTTTCAACGTAACGGTCCATTCGGTCAAGCCAGCCTAATGAATCATTACACCGGCACACAAAGACGCCGACACGGATGTCGAGAGAAAGTTCCGGATCAGGCGGCACAAAAGAAACCCCATGGCCTTTTGGGCGCTGGGATGTCTCACCTAACAGGACCATAGCCTTGGCGGCCGCAGCAAACCCGCGGCCGATCATGGCACTAATATCCGTTTTTGCGGCCTTTGGACCGTAGGCCCTGATTACATCTTCTCCCTTGATGCCGGCCCCTGCTTCAGGATCTGCAATAACGACAACGCCCGCGTGTTCTATGGTTTCCTCGGCTTGCTCATCATGGCGGATCGCGCCTATTGCACTGCATGCCTCCGCACACAGGAGGCATTCGGAGCAGACCCCGCACTGAAGACAGCGTTCGGCCTCGGAAATGACCTGAACCTCGCTCAGGCCCAGGGCCACCTCGGAAAAATTGACACTCCTGACGGCGGGCTGCCTTTCGGGCATTGTAGGCCGGGCAAGTGAAGGAATGTCCACCGGAATTTCCGGGTAGTCTTTGTCCTCCGGCCTTGATGTGTCCGGAGTTATTAGCGGTTCGCCACTCAAGGCGGAATGAACCGAACGGGCTGCCGCCCTGCCTGCGGCCATGGTGTTTACAACGGATGATGGACCTGTGACCGCGTCTCCTGCCGCATAAACCCCGGGTATGCTTGTACACGAGGATTCGTCAATATCAACAAGGCCGTTTGCGGTCAGGTTGAGACCGGGAGTAGTGGATTTAAAGGAACCAGTCTGGCCTATAGCCACGATAGCCCGGTCAAACTCGAGTTCAAAGGGTTCACTCCCCGGCACGATGACCGGCCAGGGTATCCCCTGGGCATCCGGTTCCCCCGGTTCTGTGGGTTTGCATTTCAGACCATCCAGCTTTCCTTTTTGACCTGAAAAGGCGATTACCTGTGTTCGATCCTTTAGTAAAATCCCTTCTTCCCGCGCTTCCCGGATCTCTTCCTTATCCGCGGGAATGAGATCGTCAGGGAACCAGGAAAGGATGGTGACATCAGCGCCCAGACGTTTGAGCGCGCGGGCCAGATCAAATGCGGCGTTTCCGTCCCCGATAACAGCGACCTTTTCCGTCAGTTTTGTGATTTCACCCCGGTAAAGACGGTTCAGAAATGACAGACATCCTTCCACCCCGTCCAGATCTTCCCCCTGCGCACCCAGCATGCGATCGGACCAGGTGCCGATTGTCAGGATGACGGAGTCATAGTCTTCTTTGAGCTTGTTCAGGCCGCCAGGCAGGTCAACCGGATGAGAGGTAATGAATTGAACTCCCAGTTGTTGGATATAGTTTATTTCATAGTCGAGAATATCCCTTGACAGGCGATGGGGTCCTATGCCGTATCGAAGCAGTCCGCCGGCCATGGCCTCTTTCTCAAGGACTGTTACCTCATAGCCGAGACGGGCCAGGTCTGCGGCCGCAGCAAGGCCGGACGGGCCTGAACCGATGATTGCAATTTTTTCTGCTCTTGCGGGAGCCTTGGGGACCTCAAAGTCATGGTCTTGAGAGACCTCATAGTCGGCTAAGAATCGTTTGATATCCCTGATGGCAATAGGTTCGTCCAATTCACCTCTTCGGCATGCTTCTTCGCATTGATGAGTGCATATCCGTCCGCATATGCCCGGCAGGATATTGTCCCGGCGGACTACTTCCAATGCCTCCTTGAATCTGCCGACCTTTGCCAAGGCAATGTAGGCCTGGGCATTAACGCCTAAGGGACAAGCGTCCTGACATAGCGGTTGCCGTCTTTTATCAATAACAGGCCTGCCGGGCAGGCTCCGCCGGCCATGAAATTGTATTGGTTTCTCTCCGCTCAAGGTAATCACTGGACAAATCTCGGCACAGCGGCCGCACAGGGTGCACAGGTCCGGGTCGACAAACGTCTGCAAGCTCCTTATCCCGGCACGGAAACCCTGGGGCGTATGTTTGAGTGAGGTGATCCGGGCAGGCAGGACACAACGAATGCTAGGGTTTCTCATGATTCTTATCAACCCGGAGCGATGCGCATAATTGAGTGAAAGACCCGAGGCAAGGCGCCATTCTTCCCGTGAGAGTTTCTGATTCAGGTCAGGGTCAGAATCTACAAGGGTCACGGGAATTCCCAGTTCACCTAATTTATTGGTGGCCGCAATACCTGCCGGTGTTGCCCCGATGACAATCACCCTATGTAAACGGTCTTTTTGACGTTTCATAATCAGGCACCTTTTTTTCCGGCGGCCTTCTTTTCCCGTCCTTTGAGCACGGCCAGGCCATAGTCGGCGCCCTTGTTAAAGGCATTTGTGTTCATCTCCTCAGTGCCCTTTGGTACCGACTCGACCATGGCATTTCGCGCGGCATCCATGGAAACAATTTTCGTAATTGCAGTCAAAAAACCCAGCATAATAATGTTGGCCATCATGGTCCTTCCCAACTCTTCAGCCATCTTGGTGGAAGGAATGGAAAAGAAATCCCTTTCAATTCCAGAGGGTTTTACAAGGTCCTGATCAATCAGCAGTATACCGTCATCCTTGAGCTGGCCGATGAATTTGTCAAAACCGGCCTGGGACATGCATGCCAGTATGTCGGGATGCCTGATGTAAGGGTAATAGATAGACCCGTCGGAAATGATAACCTGCGCGCTGCAAGCTCCCCCACGGGCCTCGGGGCCATAGGACTGGATAAACGTACTCTCTCTGTGGTCGCCTATGACCGCGGCCTTGCCAAGGATTCGACCGGCCAACACAATGCCCTGACCCCCGAATCCCGTGATCGTAATTTCCTGCTTTTCGATTTTTTCTTTTTCTTCAGTCATATTCTAAGTCAGGGTTCCTTTTTCAGACCCGCAACGAGCAACCCGTATTTATTCTAACATAGCAAACCTGATTTTCTTAAAATTCCAAATCTCAAGCACCAAATTACAAATAAATTCCAAATTCCAAGCACCAAATTACAAATACCATTCCAAAGGCAGGCAAGAATCTCAAACTACAATATTCAATGATCAAAACCGTTTGTTATTTCGAAATTTGGTAATTGTGATTTGTTTGCTATTTGTGATTTGTTATTTGGAATTTTCAGTAACCCATCACTGGTACTCCATAAGCTATTGAGCTTCCAACAAACTAAGTCTCCTCTGGGGATAAACCAACGCCGGGTTCATTAGTCCCGGATTTTTACCCTTCACCCGCCTCCAACAGGTCCTTTGGACGGCAGGTGTTGTCGTACCTGTCCGAACATGTGGGCAAGTCCGTATCAACAAATTTTCCTAATATGATTCCCCTGTCAAAATCTATACCCAGTT
>JAFDAP010000180.1 GCA_019313765.1 Deltaproteobacteria bacterium
TTCCGTCTACGGCAATTTTTCCTTTCGTAGGCTTATCCAGACATCCGATGAGGTTCAGCATGGTGGTCTTCCCGCTTCCGGAAGGACCCACGAAAGATACGAAGGCAGCCTCCTCGATAGAAAGGGTTACATTGCTGAGCGCCTGCACCTGAACTTCACCCATCTGATAGTCTTTAGAAATGTTATCGATTTCAACCAAAGCCATCATATCCTCCTTAATTCATTTGAGTGTAACCTTTTTGCGTGCATTCTCTCTCGTCATCATGCCTTGTTCTCAGCAGAATCCCCATTCATGAGATCCTTGTGCCCATGCTCAGACTCCCGCCGCTTGTCTAAGTAATACAGGACAGGCACGGTCATCCTCGAAAGCAAGAGAGAGGCAACTTCCCCTGCCATGAGCGATATGGCAAGGCCTTGAAAAATTGGATCAAAGAGAATAACCATTGCTGCCACGACAACGGCTGCTGCCGTGAGCATCATCGGACGAAACCGGACGGCCCCTGCATCAATGACCGCCTCGTTAAGCGGCATGCCCTCTTTAAGACGCAACTCGATAAAGTCCACTAAAATGATTGAATTGCGCACTACAATGCCGGCCCCTGCTATAAACCCGATCATGGATGTGGCCGTAAAGAATGCACCCATAAGCCCATGGGCGGGCAGAATCCCCACTAAAGAAAAGGGTATGGCGGCCATGATAACTATGGGCGTGCGCAGCGACTGGAACCAGCCTACAATAAGAATAAAAATAAGCACCAGTACCACGCCGAATGCAATTCCCAGATCGCGGAATACCTCGTAAGTTATGTGCCACTCGCCATCCCATTTCATGGCGAATCGCCTGTCACTTTCGGGAATGCGGGCCGTGTGCTGTCTGATCTTGTATCCCTCCGGGAGTGATATAGCGTCAATTTTCTTGCGCATCTCGAGAATGGCATAAACAGGACTCTCCCTGACCCCGGCCACATCGCCCGTTACATACACCACCGGCATCAGGTTTTTATGATAAATACTGCGGTCCACATGGGTTTCATGGGTAGATACCAGGCTGGAAAGCGAAACCAGCCGGCCATCTGCCGAGAGAATTTTGATGGCCGTCAATCGCTTTACCCCGGCCCGATCTGCTAATGGCAGGCGAAGCACTATGGGCACGTCCTCTTTCTCACGCGGTTGATGGAGCAATCCCCCTTGAATGCCTTTCAGGGCTATCTCAAGGGCCTGGTCAACCTGGGCAGCGCTGATGCCGTGAAGGGCCGCCTTTTCCTTATCCACCGTTAGATTGACCCGGGTCTGTTTCTCTTCCATGTACCAATCCGCATCCACCACGCCCGGCGTATCTTCAAAGATATTGAGTACCAATTCGGCGATCCGGCGCTGGCGCTCATAGTCCGGCCCGTAGATTTCCGCAACAAGGGTGGACATGACCGGTGGACCGGGGGGTACTTCGGCCACTTTTATGCGGGCCCCATACTTGTCTGCAATAAGTTTAAGGCCGGGCCGCACGCGCCTGGCAATGTCATGGCTTGGGGCCTTGCGGTGATGCTTGTGCACCAGGTTTACCTGGATGTCGGCCACGTTAGACCCCTGCCTCAAATAGTAGTGGCGCACAAGGCCATTGAAATTATAGGGGGCCGCAGCGCCTATGTAGATCTCATAATCAACCACCTCGTTGACCGTTTTTAAAAAATCACCCATCTCCAGAGCCACTGTCGAGGTCTCTTCCAGGGTGGCGGATTCGGGCATATCGATAATCACCTGGAACTCGCTCTTGTTATCAAGCGGCAGCATCTTGACCTGAACCCAGCCCACGGCCACGAGCGATATGGCGCCAAGGAGAAGCACAACCACACCCGTCAAAAAAACCCGGCGCCACAGGGGAGATTCAATAAGGGGCGTCATGACACGGCGATAGAGCCTGATGCTCCAATCCTCTTTCTCGCCATGGGCCTCACCACCACCATGTTTATCCTGCTTTAGAAGACGAATTGCCGCCCACGGCGTAACAATAAAGGCGACTAAGATAGAAAAGAACATGGCAGCCGATGCCCCCACGGGAATGGGCCGCATGTAGGGGCCCATGAGCCCGCCTACAAAGGCCATGGGCAGGATGGCGGCGATCACTGTAAGGGTTGCGAGGATGGTGGGGTTTCCCACCTCGTCTACGGCCTCAACGGCCACCTCTAAGACTGGACGATTCCTGTTTTGCGGCAGGCGAAAGTGGCGAACGATGTTTTCTACCACAACAATGCCGTCATCCACTAAAATGCCGATGGAAAAGATAAGGGCAAAGAGGGTGATGCGGTTCAATGTATAGCCGTATAAATAGAAAACAGCCAGAGTCAGGGCCAGGGTCACCGGAATGGCTAAAGCAACAACGCCCGATTCACGCCGTCCCAGGGCGAACCATATGAGTACGGCCACAGATAAAACCGCAATAAACATATGGAACAGGAGTTCATCGGATTTCTCTTTGGCCGTCTCACCGTAATGACGGGTGACCGTCATGTGGATGTTATCCGGAATTATCACCCCCCGGCTCTCCTCCACACGCTTAAGGACCTTTTCCGCCACTGTAATGGCATTGGCTCCCTTGCGTTTGGCAACAGTAAGTGTTACAGCAGAGTAAGCGTCTTTGGGGGCTAACTTCGCATGGATTTCTTTTTCGTGGGAAGCAGGTCCCAAACCGAGAAACACATATTGATCCGGTTCTTCGGGACCATCCAAAATGGTGGCCACGTCTTCTAAGTAGACAGGACGGTCTCCATGTATTCCCACCACCACACGTCCCACATCATCTGCGTCACGCAGGAAAGCCCCGGTATGGATCCGGATTTCCCCGTCCACTGAAGGGAAACTTCCGGTTTCCGATTCCCGGTTGTCAGTACGGACCATCTTAAGAACGGCGCCGGCATCCACGTGAAAGGCTGCTAAGCGAACCGGATCCAGCCGCACTTCAACCTGTCGCCGGTAACCGCCAATGATAGTAGTGAGGGAGACGTTGTCCTCCCGTTTCACCAGATCTTCCACCTCGGCCACGACCCTACGCAGGGTGTAATGGTCTACATCATCTCCCCAAAAGGTAAGGGCAAGGATAGACACATCATCAATATAGCGAGGCTTAACAAGGGGAGGGGAGACGCCTTCGGGAATCAGATCGTAGTTGGCCATCAGTTTAGACTGTAGCCTTACGATGGATTTTTCCTCATCTTCCCCCACAAAGAAACGTACCACCACCATTGACATGCCGGGACTCGAAGTGGAATAAATATACTCCACACCTGGAATTTCCCACAGGAGTTTTTCCATGGGTTTTGTAACACGCTCTTCTATTTCTTTTGGGCTTGCCCCCGGCATTTGGACAAAAATATCGATCATAGGGACAATGATCTGTGGCTCCTCTTCCCTGGGAAGGACATAGACGGCAGCCATGCCTAAGATGATGGAGGCGACTATGATAAGCGGGGTTAGCTTGGAATCTATGAAAGCGCGGGCGATTTTACCCGCCGCACCAACTGGTTGATTCATGGGGTTGCCTCCACCCGGGCGCCGTCAACCAGGGCCGGCACCGGCTCCGCAACGTAACGGTCTCCCTCCTTAAGCCCGGAAAGCACTTCTACGGAATCCCCGGAACTCTTTCCCGGACGTATAAGGCGAAAATGGGCTATGTTGTCAGCATCTACCAGGTACAGGCCGGTGAGTTGACCGCGAACAATAACGGCATTCCGGTTTATCAAAAGCTTTTTGCTTCGGCCCGTGGGGATTTGTACCCGTGCGAACATACCGGAGGTAACCGACCTTTCTATGGGCAGGTTAATCTTGACAATAAATGAACGGCTCTTCTGGTCCGCGCTGGGCACTATAGTGCATACATTCCCCGCCAAAGGCCCGGTTTTCAGGGCCGGAACTTCCACTGATACCTTTTGCCGGGGTTTAACATAGCCGATGTAGGTCTCAGGAAGTAACATATCCACACAAAAGCCGCGGGTTGTTTCGATTGTAAGCAAAGGGGTTCCCGGGGAAGCGAGGTCCCCTTTGTCAACTAATTTTGCCGTGATAATACCATCGTGAGGTGCAGTTATCACCGCATCCTTACTGGTGACACGCACTGCCGCCAGATTCGCTTCGGCCTGTTTGACCCTTGCACGAGCTGCCGCCACCATGGCCCCTGCCTTTTCCAGGCCCGCTTCCGCCTGCTGATAACCTGCTTCTTTTTCCTCAAATATCTGCGCACTCACCATGGCTTGATTTTTGAGATCTCTATAGCGTTCATAGGTGGCAAAAGAGAGTTTCTTTTGTGCTGCCGCAGCGTCACGGGCGGAGATTGCTGCGGTGAGTGCCTTCCCGGCTTCCGCTAAGCCGGCTTCAGCCTTACGGACCTGGGCCTTTACCTGGCGCTGGTCCAGGATAATAAGGACTTCCCCTTTTTTGACACGGTCTCCTTCCCGCACTCGAATGGAGTCAACAGTGCCTAAGAGCTTGCTGGACAATTTACTGCTGATACCGGCCTGGACAGTTCCAACTGCCTCATAGATTATGGGTTGGTCTGTAATTCGCGCGGTTGACACGGACACATCTTTCACCACCGGAGGTGATTTTTTTGCGGTACCCGGTTCAATTTTATCCCCGCAAGCAAATGTGTAAAAAGCTAATAAGAGTATAATTATAAGGGGTAATCTTTTTTTCATTATATTCTCCCTCAGTAAAGTTTATTTATCCGGGTTTATTGGTCAGATAATTTTATACACCTCGAGTTCCTCGGTTTTTCCCTTGAGAGCGACCTTGCCCAAACTGGAAAAACTAAAACCCTTTCCCTTTATTAACTCCTTTGTGTTCTCACTTATGAGGATGTCCGTACCAAAGGTCTTGTTCAGATCTTGTATCCTGGATGCGCTATTTACCGTATCCCCCACCATTGAATAAG
>JAFDAP010000181.1 GCA_019313765.1 Deltaproteobacteria bacterium
GGCCACGTTGTCAAAATGAATTGTTACATAACTTTCATCCTGGTTTTATGCTTGTTCCACAAGTCCCTGGTACTTGCCGTATGTCTTTCTTTTAAGGGCTTTATTTCTCCGGGCAGGCATTTTATAAGAGGGGGTGCTTTGGGGAGGCTTTACTTTGGCAGGCATGCGGCTTTTTTTCTCGGACTCCGGAACAACAGGGATTACGCCATTTTCCCCTGTGACCCGGGCTCCCCGGACCTCAAAATTGTCCGTAACCAAACAGAATCCTAAACACAGAAAAAAAAGCGCGCACTTTACAAAACCTTTTCTAACATTATTCCTGGTCTTTTTGTCCATACTCTACCTGCTTTCTTTGTTGCCTATTATTTTGTCAAACTCGGACAACCCTCGCAGCCTTTGAAGATCGATGTCTTTCCTGGCCCAGTCAATGGCTGACTTGTCCAACGAGACAGCCTTTTTCAGATAGGTCAGGCTCTTTTCTATCTCATCCCTGGCGGCACAGACACACGCCAGATTATAATAGGGATCCACATTCCCGGGTTCTAACCGGATGGCCTTTTCAAAGCTTCTGCGTGCCGCGCTGAAATTCCTGTCATGAATAAATATGACCCCTAAGTTGTTCAATGCATCCACATAACCCGGATCTAATCTTAGTGTTTCCTGATACAGCCTCTTTGCATCCCTCAGCCTGCCACTCTTATGAAAAAGCATGGCCTTGTCAAATATTTTTTTTGGATCAACAACTGATTTGCGTTGAACGATTACTGCAGACTCTTTGCGTTTATGTTCGGGTTTTGACATATTCGCTGGAGCCTTAGAATCCAACCATGAGTAAACGCCAAAGGAAAGCAGAATGAAAATAAAAACCACAGAAATCCACAAAACCGAATGGCGCGGGAAAAATTTCCCTTTTCTTGCGGGGCTTGAAATAACCCCACTATATTCTTGATAACGTACTTCTCTCTGTTTTTGAGCCTTTCTCAATGCCTCATTTATGTAGCTCATTACCGCCCTTAATAACCTCACTTCCCCTCAAACTGATACAATAGGGCTCTGGTCCTGG
Organism: Deltaproteobacteria bacterium; assembly: GCA_019313765.1. Taxonomy (GTDB): domain Bacteria; phylum Desulfobacterota; class DSM-4660; order Desulfatiglandales; family Desulfatiglandaceae; genus JAIOSR01. The sequence continues at coordinate 1,064 of JAFDAP010000181.1, forward strand.
GACCAACAACCCCATCTGCCAATAAACCAAAATCCCTTTGAAACCTGGAAACTTGTTCGGACGTTGACTTATCATAAATCCCTGTGTTGTTTCCGAGATATCCTATCTCATGCAGTACCTTCTGAACATTTACGACATCCGGGCCATTAGCCCCTTCAACTAAAGGGCGACTAATATTTTTGGATGGATATATCCACGAAACACTTCTTCCCCAGTGGTCAAAAATATAACTTCTCATAACCTGCCGTTCATTGCCCGTGGCGTCTATGGCGATGGCACCGTCATCTGTTGTTTTCTTGATTAAGAGATAGCTGGGGGATGGCAAGGAAGATGAGGATAGGCCTGTTACAAGTACCCGAAAGGGTTTTTTGAACATCACATAATATTCCGGACCTATATCGAACTCCACCAGGCCTAAATGAATCTGACTCATATCATAACCATTTTCGCCTGTCTCAACATCAAAAAGATCGTAGAGAGTTGAAAGGCTTGTCTTTCCCTCAAGAAACAACGTTGGTGTTTCCTGCTTTGGCTCAGGAGGCAGAGGAAAAGTCTTTATGCTTTTCACAACGACGGCCTTTTGACCATCCGGAAGCAGGCCAAAAATGAAGTCCCTGAAGTTCCACCCGGCAAGGCCTGCTGCAATGACCAGTAGAATCAGAAGAATAACCGATCTGATCTTTTTACCGGACAAACCGGATACAAGGGGATCAGCCTGTAAATTCCCACGGATATCCTGAACGGCCTTCCCAATCAATTTTTTCGTTATGTCGCGGGTTTCCTTGCTGTACGCGATGAGGAGTGCCCTGTCACACACGGCATTAATCCGTCTCGGATTCCCCTTGGAGTATGCATAGATTTTTTTAAACGCATCGTCTGTAAACGCAACATCCCCCCGGCTGCCTGAAACTACAAGACGATGTGCCACATATGCCTGAATATCCTTGCGATCTAAGGGCTTCAAATGATATCGGACAGTAATGCGTTCATCCAACTGCCTTAGGGACGGAGTGACAAGGATTTCTCTTAGTTCGGGTTGTCCCACAAGAACAATCTGAATCAGCTTTTCCCTTTCCGTTTCCAGGTTAGACAGCATCCGTATCTGTTCAAGGACGGTTTGCGAAAGATTTTGAGCTTCATCCAATAAGAGAACCGCATTGCCGCCGCTGCTGAAAGTATCAAGCAGGAAATCATTGAGGGCATCAACATAATCCTTTTTGCTCTTATCTGACGGATTCATCCCAATGCCAAATTCCTGATTTATGGTCTCCAATAGTTCCCTGTCCGAGATAAATGAGTTGAATATCAGTGCGCTTTTGGTTGAGGCATTTAAACGGCTCAGGAACGCACGGCAAAGTGTAGTCTTTCCAGTACCGATACCGCCTGTTATGGTAATAAAGCCCTTTCGCTCATTGATCCCATAAAGCAGATGATCAAGGGCCTCCCTGTGATAATGACTCAGGAACAGGTATCGTGGGTCCGGCGTTAAATTAAACGGATTTTCTTTGAAGCCAAAGAAAGAACTGTACACGGCTTATCTGAACCTATATTTAATTGTTTTCGATTTTTGTCCCCGGGTTATTGCAATTGAGACGCGAGATCCTGATTTTAGTCTATTATAAAAAATCATTACATCATCCGGGTTTTTAATGGGTTTGTTATTTATTTTTTGAATAATGTCCCCGTTCTTCAAGCCTAAACTGGCAAAAAAGGAATCCCTCTTGATCTGTGTAACCTCTAATCCATCTTCTCTCCCATCTTTGAAATGAGGGCGAACGCGCACCTGAGACAATAGCTTGTTAATATTTTGAAGAGATCTTTTTAAATCAGCACGCTTTACCGTTATAGTGGAAGTCACCTCATCAGTGGAGACATGAATCCGATTTCCCTTTCCGTTTTTCAAAGAAAAAGCATCTTCTATTGAAAGGATCTCATCCTTATCACCTACCCTTAAAACCACCTTCCCATTTAAGATCATCTTGACCATTGCGTTCTGTATACTATCGCCTACCTTGTATAGACCTTGCTCCCTCTTGCCGATTTCCTCAATAACGGCACGGGCGTCCTGATGATTGCCCGTTACAGTACCTAAGAGGGCTAATTTGAGAGAAGTAGGTTTAAGGGCTTTAATATTCGCTGAAACATAATCTTTGGACGTCTTATCAAGGGAGTTGAATAAATTGCGTTCCGTTATCGACTTGAAATCACCAAGCGACATCCTGTTCCGTTTAATGTCCGGCACCTTTCTTGTCACGACGCGCTGGCTGTCAACCTGTTCGATTCTCGAAAAGGCAATACTGTAAAAGATATCCACACCGGCATAGATAATAATAGATAAGGCTACAAGATTGAATATAGTATGGTAATGCTTTGTCATATTTCCAGAACTATATAAACCTGAACCTGGGCGAGGTGAAGGTTCCGCCAACAATGAAATTAAGTTTGCCATTTTTTGAACGAGTTCGCAGAAGTCTTATAGTATTAACTGCCCTCTTGCTGCCTTTAAGAGGCCCCGCTAAAAATTCTATGGCCCCTCTTAGGCTTAGCCTGCTTTTTAGAATATCCTTTTTCAAAGTTATAGTCCCCGATAATGAGCCTCTGACCTTTTGCCCTTTCAGTTCAACATGCGTCACACTAATTTTTTGATTTTTAAGAGACATTTTCATCTGGATGTCCTCAAAACCAATTGATTCAAAACTCAAAATGGGTTGCAGAAGCTCAACGCGGCCATCCGATATAGTTAATTTTGCCTCCCCTGTACCGTTTATATATGAATCGTACTGCCCGCTGTATTTAATTATCCCTCCAATGATTCCTTTTATATCACTTCCAGTCATAGATGAAACAGCGGTATAATTGTCAATGTGAATGTCTTTTAATCTTAGTGATGTCGAGAACGGGGCCTTTATGCTGTTTCTGGAAAAATGGACATAACCGTTTATACCACCACCATAAGCTAAGCAGTTGAAACGATATCCGGATCTTCCCTTGAGGAATGACCATATTTCAGGCCTGATCACAAGGCTGTCTGCCATGAAAAGGCTTGCATCAGGATTGGTTTTCAGGGAAAGTCTGGTTTTCCTGAGGGCTAAACCGGGAGGGAAGGTCGGACTTACCTTCTCAACTGAAAGGAAGTATTGGGGATTCATTCTTTCAGCGGTTGCCTGCAAATAATTCCTGAATGCATCTGAAGGAAAGCAATAGTACAGAAGGCACGCCGTGAGCACAATAGTGAAAAAGATGTAACCCAACCATTTTTTATTCTCCCGTGCCTTTTGCTTCATTGCATCAATGACCATACAACCCCTCATGTCTACAGAAAAGTCACAACTTGTAAAACTGCATCCAGATGCCCGGATTGCCTCTTGTTTTCTTTAATGGAAATCCTTTTGATGACAATAATATCTCCTGATAATTCAACACGGTACAGATACCCCACTAATTGTTTCAAAGTGATTCCTTCCAGTTTTATTTCAACCATTGTTTCCTTGTAGGGCCCTGTACTTTGCAGGTCGGAAGGCTTCATATATTTAATGTGGCCCTTCACTTCGGTCTCACCTGCCGATCTGTCGAGGAAAGAGAAAAGGGTGAAGCCCTTCTTGCGTCTTTCAAGGATATTCTTTATTCCCATAAAGCTCCTTTTATATGCCTGATACTCGACGCTTAACGCCGAGATCTCTTTTAAAATTTTCTCCTTCGCCCTTTCCCCATTCTCAAGGCGTGCTTTTTTTTCAAAAATAGGGATAATAAAAAATTGAAGCATACAAAAAATTGCAATAGCACATAAGGCCGTTGATACAACATATTTTTCTCGTTTGGCCAGTTTCATTA
>JAFDAP010000182.1 GCA_019313765.1 Deltaproteobacteria bacterium
CCACGCCCCAAATACATTAACCAGTCGGCTTCCGACAGGCGGGACAGCCAAACATAATAGGAGCTATCATCGAAGGGGCCTCCGGCTCGTAGAGCCTACGCCTCGGAGAGCTGTCCGGAGCCGAATTGTAAAGAGGACCGCCGTGATTCGAGCCACAGCAAGGTTATGCGGCTCTTTGAAAAGAGATCCACATGCCTCGACGGACGCCGGTCTTTATTCAATAGGTATCCGTATAAATTTGAGTTCCCCCAAATATTGAGCAGATACTTTAGCTCGATAGAGGATTGGTTATGTCCGTTCAAAACCAGCAGATTTTCGTTCAGAGCACGGGGCGGACCGATATTATTGATCTAACGGAGCAGGTTTCGGGAGCGTTAAGGGATTCGTTTGTACAAAACGGCGCTGTAACACTGTTTATCCCGGGTTCTACTGCCGCTCTTACTACCATTGAATTTGAAAGCGGCGTGGTCAAGGACCTGAAAAAGGCCATAGACAGGATTGCGCCGGAAAATATGTATTACGAGCACAACGAAAGGTGGGGAGACGGAAACGGTTATTCCCATGTGCGTGCAGCGCTAATCGGGCCATCATTGCATATTCCCGTTGTAGAGGGTAAAATGACCTTGGGGACATGGCAGCAGATCGTTCTGCTCGATTTTGACAACAGGCCCCGGGAGCGGCGTATCGTTATTCAAATATCAGGAGAATAACCGGCTTGGAAAGCCCTGTTTCTACTAATACCTCTGTGAGCAAGAAGCTGACTTTTTCGGACACTGACTTGATGCGAACCCTGTGTGGTGAGCACAACGCCCATTTAGAGACATTGGAGAAAAAGATCGGGGTTTCCGTGAATGTCAGGGGAAATGTTTTGACACTTTTGGGTGGGGATTGGGAGGTAGACTTAGCCGATAAGGTCTTGAACCAACTCTATGAACTTTTGAAGGTTGGTTATCCGCTCTACCTCAATGATGTGGATTACGCCGTGAGGATCCTGAGCGGGGACCCATCGCTCGACCTGAAAAAGATATTCAGGGACGAGGTCTTTATATCCTCCAAGAAAAAGGTCATAACACCCAAGACTATTAACCAGAAAGAATACATAGACAGCATCAGAAAATTTGATATTGTTTTTGGTATAGGTCCTGCCGGGACGGGAAAGACCTTTCTTGCCATGGCCATGGCCATATCCTCATTAGTCAGGAAGGAGGTCAACAGGGTGGTCCTGGCAAGGCCGGCAGTGGAGGCAGGGGAACACTTAGGTTTTCTGCCGGGAGATCTTTATGAAAAGGTGAATCCATACCTCAGACCTTTGTATGACGCGCTGCACAACATGATGGATTTCGAACATGGGTCCCGCTTGCTCAAGCAGGGCGTGATCGAAGTGGCACCTCTTGCCTTTATGCGGGGGAGAACACTAAATGATTCCTTCGTAATCTTGGATGAGGCCCAGAATGCCACGCCCGAACAGATGAAAATGTTTTTGACCCGTCTCGGTTTCAGTTCAAAATGTGTTGTTACGGGAGATGTGACCCAGACGGACCTGCCGGACGGAAAAAAGTCAGGGCTCATTGAAGCTAAAGATATTTTACAAGGGGTCAAAGGAATTAAATTCGTATATTTTTCCAGGGAGGATGTCATCAGGCACCCTTTGGTCCAAAAGATCATAGACGCATACGAAAAGCTGGAGATCAGAAAACGGTTCGATAATGGACAAGCCCGATAAGCCAAAAATAAGACCCATTAAAAAAAGCAAACCCATCAAGAGAGGCGAAAGGGATTCTCTTACTAAAGGCAAGATCAGTGCAGAAAACGGCCATTGGTTTGGTGAGGAGGCAAAGAAATGGTATATCTTAGTTTGTTTGAGCGTTGTTGTCTCCATCCTCCTGTTCCCCAACATCCTGACACGCCCCAAAACCTATAAATTAGGAGATGTAGCTGACAGGGACATAAAGGCCTCCCAGGAATTCCTCGTTGAGAATCAAAACTTGACCGAACAGAACAGACAGGAAGCCGTCAAGGCAGTGATTTCCGTCTATGACTTTGATCCGACTGCCACAAATCTTGTCTCCCGGATAAGGGAGGCATTCAAAAGAGGACGGGAATATCTGTCTGAGTCCCTTTTTGTTCCGCATGGCCAGGAAGAGATTTCACCGGAGGCCGAAAAGGCGGCTATGTCCCAGCCGAGCGAAAGTGACGTTTTGAGAGACAGTTTTTTTGAGATCCTTGACATTTCACCCCAGGCCGGGGTTTTTGATGTGCTTTTTTTGAGCCGGTTTCCCTCTGAAGTGGAAGAAACGACCATTCATCTGGTAACCCAGGTCTTGAAGAAGGGTGTTGTCGGCAATAAAATGATGCTGATGAACCAAAGCTCAAAAGGGATTACGCTGCACAATATCCTTACTGAAAAAGAGATTAAAGTTACGGATGTGGATCGTTTTTATAACCTGAAAGCGGCTAAAGATTTTGTAAAGGCGCTGGGTGAAGGACAAAAAAGGTCAACGATCCCCGCGGAATTAGCTGATGTTTCATTGAAGCTGGCCATCAGCCTGACCAAGCCGAATCTCACTTTCAATAAAAGGGAAACCGAATCGAGAAAAGACCTGGCGCGTAAATCGGTCACACCCTTCTATTTTAAGGTCAAAAAGGGTGAAATGCTTGTGAGAGAAGGTGAAAGGGTTACACGCGAGCATATAATCAAGCTGTCAGGGCAAAACAAACTTCTTAAACAAAAAGAGGTGCTCAGTGGAGTCCCTGCCATGGCCGTCCTGATCGGTTTTCTTATCTCGGCCCTGTATCTTGCAGGTCTAATGACCGGTCGATCCTCAAAGAGCAAAACCAAGGATCTCCTGTTTAACGCGATAACTCTTCTGGTTATTTTCTTATTAGTCATGGCTTCCAATTTTGTGTCCGAGGAAACCGCACGCGGCTTTAACTATTTTACTCCCAGGGCCCTGCTTTACGCCATACCGGTGGCCAGCGGCGCCATGCTCGTGGCCATTTTTCATGGTATAGGTGTGGCTGCGAGCTTTTCACTTATCATTTCCGTCCTTGCCTCCCTTGTTGTAGGGGGTCAGGTAGAATTTTTTATGTATTTTTTTATCAGCTCGATTGTGGCGGCATATGGTGTCAGGCACTGCCGGGACAGGGGCGTGTTCATCAAGAGCGGATTAAAGGTGAGTGCATTTAATGTGGTCATGGCCCTTTCCATAGAGGCATTATATGGCTCTTTTTATACTGTGGAGATCCTTATTGCAGTTTCGTCGGCCTTTATTGGAGGCATCCTCGTCGCAGTGATTGCAGCCGGCATCCTGCCGCTGATTGAAATGTCCTTTGGCTATACCACGGACATCAAACTCCTTGAATTAGCCAATATGGACCAGCCTCTTCTGCGGGAGCTCATGGTCCAGTGCCCGGGGACCCATCACCACAGCGTCATCGTAAGCAATATGGTGGAAGCCACTGCCGAGGCGATCAATGCCAATCCTCTTCTTGCAAAAGTGGCTGCCTATTATCATGACATTGGAAAGATGAAAAAGCCTCTCTACTTTATCGAGAATCAGGCTCGCGAAAACAAGCATGAAAAATTAGCCCCCTCCATGAGCAGCCTGATCCTCATATCACACATCAAGGATGGCGCGGAATTGGCCAAAAAACACAAATTAGGCGATGAGATTATTGACATTATCAGGCAGCATCACGGCACCAGCCTGATTACTTTTTTTTATGAGAAGGCCAGGGAGCAGTCGGAAAAGAAGGGGGGAAAAGCCCATCAGGTCAAAAAGGAGGATTTTCGTTACCCGGGCCCCAAACCCCAGACCAAGGAGGCAGGTCTTGTTATGTTGGCGGACGTTGTGGCGGCCGCTTCCAAAACACTTGTGGAACCCACTGCCGCACGCATTCAGGGAATGGTCCAAAAGATTATAAACAAGGTTTTTTCCGACGGGCAGCTTGATGAGTGCGAACTCACATTAAAGGACCTGAATGAGATCGCAAAGAGTTTCAATAAGACCTTGAGCGGTATTTTTCATCACCGTATTGACTATCCGGAACCGGTAGTAAAAACCGCACAGGGTAAAAAAGGAGAAAATGGAGATACAGATCAGCTCCCAACAGAGGATTCCAGGGGTAAAAAACCGGACGATAAAACAGAAGCTCACGAAAGTCTTAAAAGACTTGGCCTGTCATGAAAAAGAACTGAGCATTCTGTTCACCGACAATGAAAGAATCGCACGGTTGAACGATCGTTACTTAGGGAGAAAGGGGCCCACCAATGTGCTGGCCTTTCCCATGTCGGGCGGCCCGGAACCCGGGGTTGAGTCAGGCATGTTAGGGGACGTGGTCATTTCCGTGGATACGGCCATCAATGAATCGGAGGATCTCGATGAACCCCTGGAGCATACAATTGATCGCCTAATCATTCACGGTATTTTGCACCTCTTGGGCTTTGACCACGAGAAGTCGGAAGCGGAAGCCAGGCGGATGGAAAAAGAAGAAGAGAGGTTGATGGCCTTGATTCGGAATTGAAATCCACGATGTTTGGCCATGGTCAGAGACAAATTCCAAACAACAAGTATTAAAGCACCAAATTACAAATAAGTTCCAAATTACAAGCACCAAATTACAAATAAATCTCAAATTACAATATCCAATGACCAAAACCGGATTAAAAAACGAACGTCCAACATTGATGTTCGACGTTCATCTTTTTCCTGTTTATTATTTCGAATTTCGGTCACCTGTCCGCCGTAATACTATGGAGGGTGGATTGTGATTTATTTGTTATTTGTGATTTGATATTTGGAATTTCCAGTAATCCAGTACTCCAGAGGATGGATGAAATACAGACAGACCCCCTCTGGGGTAACCAAAGCTAAGTCC
>JAFDAP010000183.1 GCA_019313765.1 Deltaproteobacteria bacterium
GTTGCAGGCATAATTATTTATTTGCCGGAAAGCGTGAGAGCGATGAGGCTCCTGCCCGGCGGTTTACGGTTAAGGAGGTAATGACAGACAGGGTTGAATCTTTTGAGGACGGGGATGATCTCAATACATTAATTGAGGGGTTAAGCCAATACCGGTTCGGAGCTGTTCTGATCAAAGATGCTTCGGGCAGGGCTGTGGGTATTGTCTCAAAAACCGATCTGATTGTGGCATACAGGCATGGACTCTCTCCCGATACAAAGGCAAAAGATATCATGTCGCAAGGAGTCCGGGCCTGCCAAAAAGATGCCTACCTGGCAGAGGCCATTCAGCAGATGATCCTTTCAGATGTGCTCCGGTTATTTGTTTATGAAAAAGAACCTGATCAAATAGTGGGGGTTCTCTCCTTTACTGATGCCGCCCGCATCAGATCCGGCTCATGCAGCGCGTGTCTGGCGAGCCGCATTAAAATTGATGATGAGGCTCCCTGATTTGCTCTGCTTCCGCAAGCCTGAAGTTCGTGCAGAACTTGTTCAACATTTTCTAGGAGGCTGTCCGAGAATGGCTTCGTAGCAAGATCGAGCGAAAGTTTTGAGGGCAAGTCGAAGATCCCGGACTTTGAGCGGGGGCGACAAGGCCAAAACGGCCGTAGGCGTAGTCCCGCCATGGCGGGATTGAGGACGTTTTGGGCTTGACAACGCAGGCATCAGAATCATTATTTGCCTGTCCCCTATCCCTACTTTTTTTCCGTAGTCCTGACATAGTGGAGGCTGTAGTTGCCATAGCCCATGTCGGTCATTGCAAGGCAGGTTCGAAGCAGATAAGTCGCCGCCATATTTTTAAGTCTTGCCGCTCCTTCCGGTGCATAGTACCAATCAAGAACGTACCATTTCTTTTCCTTCTTAAGGCCCCTTGAAAGCTTTTTGGTCCATGGTGAAACCGGGAACAGGATGTACAATCGGTTTAACTGTTCCAGCCAGCTTTTAACGGTAGTGTAAGCCACTTCAAGTTCAGAAGCCAGGTTTGGCATGGAAAGCGGCGACATTATCCTTGAAGGCATCAAAAGAAGAAGATTCTCAATCTTATCGTAGATTCCCGCACATAGTGCAGGGAAAGGGAGAAAATTGGGGTGAAGATGAATACAAAAATTACCTTGCATTATAAACATTTTATCTTTATAATACAAACAATGATTTCTATTGAAGTGGAAAAATATCTTGCTGATCTCGGTTCAAGGCTCAGGCAGGCCAGGCTGAAGCGAAATGAAGCACAGGCCAGGTTTGCGGCGCGTCTGGGCATTTCAATCCCTACCTTAAGGAAAATGGAAAAGGGAGACCCGTCAGTACGGGTCGGCTTATGGGCAGAAGCCCTTTCAATGCTCGACAGAATAGCTGATTTTGAGGCTCTTTTAAAAAAGCGGGGAACTCTGTTTGACAGGTGGGAAGAAAAGCAACGCAAAATTCGTAAAAGAGCTTCGAAAAGGAAGATGACTCGTGATTAAACTTGATGTCTGGCTAACTTTCTGCGACGGTCGAAAATTCCTGTGCGGTGAAATAGTATGCGGGGTGCCGGACAGCCATGGTCGTATTGAAGGTGCGTTTCGTTATTCTCCAGAATATCTGGACCACCCGGAAAGCTTCCCGCTTGATCCGGTTTCTCTTTCGTTAAAATCCGGGGTTTTCGAATGCCCAAGGCCATCCGGAGTATTTGCGGTCTTTGAGGATTCTCTCCCTGATGATTGGGGGCGACGTCTGCTGGTTCGCAGGGCAGACCTGCCCCGAGGCCGGCAGACAGTTCCAGATCTGCTAAATGCCCTGGGCGGCAACGGCATGGGAGCGCTTTCATATTTTCAAGAAACACCTGGGGATACGGAAAAGCAGTACACAGCCATTTATCAACTTGAAACCCTGCTCGATGCTGCTGCACGATTCGAAATGGGTGAAACTGAAGAAGATCCGGGACTCCGAATGCTGTTTAATGCCGGGAGTTCACCTGGTGGTGCACGGCCAAAGGCATTGATTGCAGATAATGACAACAGCCTGTTGATCGCTAAGTTTCCAAGCATAAAGGACACTTTTTCTATAGTACCTGCTGAAGCAGCCACAATGTCACTTGCCCAAAAAGCAGGACTGAACATTCCTGCATTCAGGATGATATCATGCGGTTCAAAAAATGTACTGCTTGTACAAAGGTTCGATATTTCAGAAAAAGGCGGCCGAAAGCATATGATCAGTATGCAGACGCTTCTTGAGACTGAAGGTTGGTATAATGCCGGATATCAGGATTTGATAAAAATTCTCAAAAAGCACAGCAGTATTCCGGAGCAGGATATCCCGGCACTTTTCAGACAGATGGTTTTTAATGCGTTTATCGGTAATACCGATGATCACCTGAAAAATTTCACAATGCTGCATGATGATGAAAAGGGCTTTTTCCTATCTCCTGCTTATGATCTATTGCCGGACATCAATAACAACCGGGAACATGTTCTCTATTTTGAGCATAGTCACTATTTCCCTGGAATTGATTCTCTGCTTGCAATAGGAAAAAGGGCAGGGGTAATGCGAACGCAAAAAATAATTGACGACGTGATCGATTCAATAACAGGCTGGAAAAATGAATTCAAACGGTTTGGCGTGCCTGCAATTGAAATAGATCGAATTGCTCCCGGAATAGAAAGACGGATAGGTTAGTAATCATTTTGTTAATAATTAGTGCCCCAATTTCTCACCGGCTCCCTGTAGCGGCCGCAGCAGTATGATCAGCATGAATCCGAGCACGGTCACTCCGGTAAGCACAAGGAAGAGGATCTGGTAGCTTCCGGTCAAGTCAAAGATGCGCCCGGCCAGCAGAGGGCCGATGCACACCGCCTGGATAACGAAACCGGACGCCACTATGTTGTAACCGTAGAAATACTTTGTTCTCACGATACATTCCTAACAGGTATGGAGGTGGTCAGTGTATGGAAATGGATATCAGTATACCTTGAAAACCCAGGTAAGAGATTCCGGAGAAGGTCTTGCCTTCAGGACTGCCGACCTGATCCTTCTTAACTTTTTATGTGTTTTGAATTGACTCTCGGTGAGTTCCATTGCCATTTGAACGCCGCCAAAGCTTGCCGGAAAATGCCAGTATGCCTGCCTTGCTTCCGGACCTTCAAAAGAATATCTTATCAGGAGAGCGTGAACAGGGACCCCACGCTGTTTAGCGCAAAAGAGGATGGGAATTCATCTGAGAATCGCTGGATGGCCTTCCAGCCCGTGCAGTGCATGGGTACGAGGACCTTTGGGGCCATCTTTTTTAATTCCTTGATGGTCTCTTCAATGATAGGTTCAAAGATAGGGCCTGAGAGATGAAATCCTCCCAGAACAGTATGGACTTTCCCCACGCCGGTCATTTTGCCGGCATAGAGAATCGTATTGATGATGCCCGCATGGCTGCACCCGGCAATGACCACCAGTCCCTTTCCTTTAAGATTGATGACCAGGGACTGGTCGTCCAATATCAGGTCTTTTTCAATCTTTCCGTTTCTCTCCATCTGGGCATTGGGAAGGCCCTTTTCAAAGGCTGTGACTCGTTCCACCTGGCCCGTTACCATTACCATGTCATCTGCAAGAAGCTTCGGTGTCCTGCTTTCAATAATCTCAATATTTCGATCTTCCAGTTCTGTCTTCACCAGAGTCTGCGGAAACAGGAGCTTCCGGCCATCATCCAGGCCAAAGTATCGGGGGGACAGAAAGGCATCCGGGTGAACCACCACGGGAACAGGCCCGGTCATTTTATCAAGAATCGGGTATAGGGACCCTGTATGATCCATGTGTCCGTGGCTCAGGACGATGGCCTCTATCTCATTCAGGTCCACGTCCAATAGCTCTAAATTGTGCGGAACACCTATCCTTGTATAGCCGGTATCAAAGAGGATAGAACATTTTTCCTCTCCGTGATAGACCCTCACAAGCAGGGACAGGCCATGTTCGGCCAAAAGAGTGTCGACAGGAATAGTCCCACCTTTTGCCAATGGAGGGCGGGTAACGACTTTTGCATTTCTTAAAAGCACATCCGTGTAGTTATCCATAATGGTCAGAATTTCAACACGGTCTGCTTGTTTTAAGGAAACATGTGATTGACTCATTACTTTAACTCCTTATAGAATTTTGTTCTGCTTTTGAAATTTTATCAACGTTTTCCAGAGTTCCTCTACCTGGCTTTTGGTCTCATCAAGAGAGTTTTCATTATTGATTACAAAGTCGGCCATTCCGGCCTTTTCATCAATGGGCAACTGGGCCTTGAGGATATTGGCCGCATGGTCCCTGGTGATCTTATCCCGCTTGATCAGACGTTCGATTTGTTTTTCCCGGGAGATGTAGACCACAAGGGTTTTGTGGACAAGATGCTGCAGGCCCACTTCAAATAAGAGAGGAATTACTGCCTGAATGATCGCATCAGGGACCTTCTTTGCGATTTCATTTGACTGGCTGATAAATGTATCAACAATGCGCGGATGAATGATGCCTTCCAGCCTTTTTCTTTTCTGCTCATCCTGAAAGACAATTTCTGAAAGCCTTTTCCGGTCAAGATGACCATCCCTGTCAACGCTCTCTTCACCAAATAACTCGACGATTGCCCTAAAAGAGGGCGTTCCCGGTTCGACTACCTGTCTTGCGATGACGTCAAAGTCAATTATGGGTGCACCTAAGTCTTTTAAAAAATTGGCCACAGTGGTTTTCCCACTGGCAATGCCTCCGGTTACTCCGAGAAGCAGGGGATTCGTCTTTGTTTTGTTCGGTCTTAATGGCATGGCCGATACCTAGGAGGCTGTCCGAGAATGGCTTCGTCGCGAGACCGAGCGAAAATTTCGAGGGCAAGTCGAAGATCCCGGA
>JAFDAP010000184.1 GCA_019313765.1 Deltaproteobacteria bacterium
AAAAATCACCGTATTATCACTTGAACAGGCAACCGTTTTACCCTACTTGACCTACAGATTGGCACACGACGGCATGCAGGTCATCAGATTGGAGCATCCGGTTTACGGGGACCCGAACCGGATGATAGGCGAAAAGGTCCTGAATGAAGAGAGGATGAACGCCTATTATTTGTGTATAAATTCAGGAAAAAAGGCCCTTACCCTGAATCTCGGCGATCCCGAAGGCCAGAAGATATTCCATTCTCTCATTAAAAAGTTGAATGTGGATATCTTTGCAACCAACCAGCTTCCGCGGAATTACGAAAAATTAGGGATTTCTTATGAGAAACTAAAGGCCCTGAAACCGGATATCATATGGCTTGGGGTCACCGGTTTTGGACCGGACAGCAATGAGCCGGCCTATGATCCCATACTTCAGGCGAGGTCCGGCATGATGGAACTGACCGGAGAGGCCGACGGAGACCCACAGGTAGTGGGCATTCCGCTTCCCGATATGGGTACCAGCGAGCATTCCTACGGGCTTTTGATGAAGGCTCTTTACAGACGTGAGGCCACCGGAGAGGGTTCCTGCATCAATATGTCCATGTTTGAGTCCTCAGTATCATGGATGACGGTTCCCATCACACTTTCTACCCTATTAAATAAGGAAATCACGCGCAGGGGCAATACCCACGAGTTTTTCTGCCCGGTTTCCGTTTATAAGACGAGCAACGGGTTTGTGTACACTGCCGTTGGTAATGACCGGCAGTGGAAAACCATGGTCTCCCAGGACATGTTTAAGTCCCTTGATAAGCCGGAGTATGAGAAAAACGCAGGGCGCATAAAGGATGTGGAGAATTTGAACCGGGCCATCAATGAAATCACAAAAAATTATACTTCCGAGGAACTGATTGAACTGTTTAACTCCCTCACGCTTCCCATAAGCAAGATAAAGACCATTCCCGAGGTAATTGCCGATCCCCTTGTTGAGCGAAGGCTTTTGTTTTCAGAGGATCCAGAGACAGGGACGAAAATCACCCTGCCGCCTTCGCCCAATATGACGCCGTATCTCGAAGGGCTTGGTCGTAAACTTTCCTTTCCGCCGCGGTTCGGGGAGCATAACCAGGAGATATATGGAAAATTGGGGTACTCGGAAGAAGATCTGGGGCGATTGAAAGAGAATAAGGTTATATGAGGCAGGTGAACGGCTGATGTCCAATAACCAATGTCCAATAACGAATAACGAATAACAAGTGACGACTATTGGAGCAGACACCATGAACATTATCGTTTTGATTAAGCAAGTTCCCGATACCACGGACGTCAAATTGGACCCGAAGACCGGGAGTCTTATCAGGGAAGGCGTGGAGAGTATCATCAATCCGGATGATCGCCATGCCCTCGAGGCCGCGGTAAGATTAAAGGAGGCCGCCAAGGGAAAGGTAACGGCGGTTTCCATGGGACCGCCACAGGCCATTGACGCCATATCCGAGGCCATGGGCATGGGCGTGGATGAAGGGATTCTTCTTTGTGATATGGCCTTTGCAGGCGCAGATACCTGGGCTACTTCTTTTACATTGGGGAAGGCCATAGAAAAGATAGGCAAGTATGACCTGATCCTTTGCGGACGCCAGGCCATTGATGGAGACACTGCCCAGATAGGTCCACAGGTTGCCGAGTACCTCGGGATCTCCCAGGTTTCATATGTTTTCGAGATTGAAGAGATCAAGAAAAAAACCATGATCGCTAAAAGACGGCTTGAGGATGGATTTGAACGGATTCAGTGTACTCTTCCCGCCCTCTTAACGATTATCGGAGAATTGAATCAGCCTCGATATCCTGTGGTTTCCGGATTAATTGACGCATGCAGGGAAAAGGCGCGTATCAAGGTCTGGAATGCGGCTGATATCGGTGCCCAGGTCAGTGACTTAGGTTTGGAAGGATCTCTGACGCACGTGGTCAAGACCTTTGCTCCAAAGTTTAAAAGACAGGGAGAGATGTTGGAGGGGAATGTCAAAGAGGTAGTGGGTGATTTGATCGGCAAGTTGAGGGAGAATAGACTGATATAGGTTACGGGGTACGTAGGAGGGGCACAGACGTCAGGCTAAACAAATTAACAACTAAGATATTGCAATTTTGGGGTCTAAATCCCAAATCACAAGCTCCAAATCACAAGCAATATCCAAATCTCAAATACAAATGACCAAAACAGTGTTGCGTTTTGATATTGTAATTTGGAATTTATTTGAAATTTGTGGTTTGTTATTTGTGATTTCTTTAGCCCAAGGGATATGCCTGTCCCCCGGTTCCCAAACCGTATCTCAGTTCGTAAATGATTAAACAGAACGTAACAAAATAACGTGGAGACATAAACATGAGCGTATGGATTGAAGTTGATCTCTGTAATGGCTGTAAGCGCTGTGCAAAGGCATGTCCCTACGGCGCCGTTGAGATGAAAAATGGAAAGGCCCGCATCTTAGAGCGTTGCACATCCTGCGGTGCCTGTGTAGAGGCATGCAAGGAAAAGGCAATACAAACGGACGTGGAGCCTAAGGCCATCCCTGATTTCAGCGACAGGAAAGGCGTCTGGGTCTTTGCCGAACAGAGAGAAGGTAAATTGATCCCTGTCTCCCTTGAGCTCCTGGGCAAGGCACAGGAATTGGCCGGTTTGCTCAACCAGAGCGTGTCCGCTTTGCTGCTGGGTTCCAAGGTCGCAAAGCTCTCGGATGTGCTCATAAATTATGGAGCGGATAATGTATATGTGGCAGAGCATGCCAATCTGAAAGATTACCGGACCAATGCATATACTAAAGTTATTCGGGAATTGATTAATGAATACAACCCCAATATCCTGCTCATGGGTGCGACCCATATCGGCAGGGACCTGGCGCCCCGGGTGTCACGTCGCGTGGGAGTCGGCCTGACCGCGGACTGCACGGAATTGACCATAGATCCGGACGAGGTAATTCTTCTCCAGACCCGGCCTGCTTTTGGCGGAAACGTGATGGCCACAATTGCCAACCGGTTTTCCCGCCCCCAGATGGCGACTGTTCGACCCGGGGTGATGGAGGCATTGAAAAAGACCGGAAACAGGGGAAAGGTAATCAAGCACAAGGTTTCATTGACCCAGAAGGAGATCGGAACAAAAGTCTTAGAAATTGTCAAAGAAAAGAAGAAGCATATTGATCTCTCACAGGCAAAGGTCATTGTTGCAGGAGGCAGGGGTGTTGGTGATGCCGGGGGATTCAAGGTGCTTAAAAAATTAGCCGCATTAATGGGAGGCGAAGTGGCAGGAACCAGGGTAGCTGTTGAAGAAGGCTGGATTCCGGTGGAACACCAGATAGGACAGACGGGACAGTCCGTTCGCCCTGAGCTGTATATTGCGTGCGGCATTTCCGGGGCCATTCAACATAGGGCCGGGATGATGAATTCCAGATATATAATTGCCATCAACAGAGATCCGAGGGCCCCCATTTTCCAGGTGGCCGACTGGGGTATTGTGGCGGACCTTCATGATGTTGTGCCGGAGATGATCGGACAGTTGAAGAAGGATCAGGGGAAGTGAGGGATGGGGGAACAAAGGAACGGGGGGACGATGGAGAATACAATGTTAAGATCGGACGTCGAGAAATTGATCAGAAAAAATATGGCCAGGTTTGTGGATAACGAGGTGATTCCCAGGGCCCAGGAAATAGATGAAAAGGGCGAGTTTCCCTTTGAGATGTTTCGGGAAATGGCAAAGATGGATGTATTCGGGACCAGGTATCCTAAAAACAAAGGTGGATCCGGAGGAAACACCACCCTTTTCTGCATCAATTGCGAGGAATTGGCCAGGGGACTGATGAGCTTGGGGGCAATCACGGCCATGCAATGTCTTATGGGAACCAACTTCCTGTTCCATTACGGAACAGAAGAAATGAGGCAGGAATTTTTTCTCCCTGCCATGAGGGGGGAGAAAGTCGCCTGCTTTTGTCTGACCGAACCTGAGGCCGGTTCTGACCTTGGAAATGTCAGTACCTTAGCAACCAGAACGGATGACGGCTTTATGGTAAACGGGATGAAGACCTGGGTCACGAACGGTCCGGTCGCTGATTTCTTCACGGTTCTGATGCAGACAGATCCCGAAAAAAAACTCCGGGGCTTGAACTTTTTCTTTGTCCCGAAAGACACACCCGGGTTTTCTCACAGCAAGGCATTTGATCTTTTGGGGACCCGTACCACACCGATTTCCGAAATATCATTTAATAACTGTCATATTCCCTTTGAGTACAGGTTAGGGGATGAGGGCCAGGGGCTGAACAACCTTCTGACAATCCTGGCCGAGATCAGGTCCATGACCGCTGCCTTAGCCATCGGCCTCCAGCGGGCCGCCCTGGGTGACTCCATCCGTTATGCACATGAACGGGCCCAGTTCGGCCGGACCATCAGCAAGTACCAGCTCATCCAGGCCAAGATCGCAAATATGGCTGTTGACCTGGAAGCTTCAAACCTCCTGACCTACAAGGCTACCCACATGATTGACGACAGGAAGGAGGCATTGAAAGAGGCGTCCATGGCCAAGTACTTTGCCACGGAAGCGGCCTGCAAGGCGGGTGATGAGGCAACCAGGATTTTCGGGGCATACGCATACTCCATGGAATACTCTCCCCAGAGATATTACCGGGATAACCGTTTCCTTCTTTACGGCGGGGGAACCCACGAGATTCTTCAGCCCAATATCGCCAGGTGGGTGGGGCTATAGGATTGAAGATTGTCGATTGAAAATTGCAGATTGTGGATTGCGGGCTATGGATTCTGTCTCCACCCCGTTGGATGCAAATGGAAGCGTTTTTCAAAGTTCTAAAAGGGAGATGATTGGCGTGACAGGTGCTGTT
>JAFDAP010000185.1 GCA_019313765.1 Deltaproteobacteria bacterium
TCTGCACATTTTCCAACAGCCTCTAAAATTCCAGTATTCCGACAGGCTCCTAGATGGATCAAAAGGCGATAGCAGATTTCCTGAGTGTCTCATGAGACAATTATGTCTCACGAAATTCCATGAGACACCTCGGGACCTATGGCGAGCACCCTTCACCCACACCATATTTCAGTCCACCAATTAAAGCAGGGGTTAACCAGCCAATATTAAAGGGTCTTTTCTATTTGCAGCCCTGATTTCTTACGGCTTTCCATTCTTCCGTATATAAATCATGTCTCAACTTATCAACTAAGACCTCTTTTTGATTATCATAAAACATACGTAATATCAGCATGTTATATGCCAGCCTCTCTAATTGAGACACTTCTGCCTCATATTCATCCCCTAAACCGCTGGTAGGTCGCAATTCATCAACAGCTAACTTAGGGTGTAACCTTTTAATTTTAATGGATTTTTCAATTGCCGTTCTTCAGAATCGGCTTTTGGCACGTATCTTGATATTATTTAAGACCGATATATCAAATTCCTTCGGGGGGGTTCAACGGATGAAAGCATGCGATGAAACTATCAGGGAAACGCTCGATCTTGTTGACAACATGCTGGATCTTGCGGACAGGGGTGACGCAGTGCGTGAAGATAATGGATGCGGGGTTCTTTATGGTGTATTAAGGGATTCCGCATTCAGGATCAAACAACTTGCGGAAACGGAAAAAGAGGCCCATGTCAAGAAGGGCTGGTGGAAAGATCAAGAATAAGGAGGTGAAAGGAATGGCGGTTTTCAAGTGCACGGAGTGCGGTCACGAGAAAGAGACAAGGTGCAAGCCTCAAAAATGCCCGAAGTGTGAGGGCAAAAAGACTTTTGAGAAAAAAGAATCCAAATAAAACCGTTAGCGAGAAATCATAAGGAGAATTGATGCGATGACTACGACAGAACAGAATCTTTTGGATGCGTTTGCCGGGGAATCACAGGCAAATCGAAAATACCTGGCATTTGCCAAGCAGGCGGACAAAGAGGGTCACACCCAGGCCGCCAAACTTTTCAGAGCGGCCGCAGAGGCTGAAACGGTTCACGCCCATGCGCATTTAAGGACGCTTGGCGGAATCAAGAGCACGGCGGAAAACCTGAAAGAAGCAATTGATGGTGAAACCCATGAATTCAGGGACATGTATCCAACCATGATAGAAGAGGCAAAAGAAGACGGAAACAAGGGGGCCGAGAGAAGCTTTAAGTATGCCAATGCCGTGGAGGAGGTCCATGCCGGGCTCTACCAAAAGGCCTTAGACAGCCTGGATAAACCGGATGATGTGGAATGCTATTATGTGTGCTCGGTGTGCGGATATACCTGCGAAAACGAGCCTCCAGACACCTGTCCGGTCTGCGGTGCCAAACCCAAGGCTTTTATGAAGGTGGAATAATAGTATCATCCCTGAACGCTTGAGGCTGAAAGGAGATTAAAAATGGCGGAACCCGAACAATTGTACCAGTGCCAGACAGTAAACTGCGGTTATATCTACAACCCTGACAAGGGAGACAGGAAGGGAAAGATTCCAAAAGGGACCCTCTTTGAGGATCTTCCGGACGACTGGAAATGCCCGGTCTGCGGGGCAAGTAAGAAATCATTCAGGCCCCTGGCCGGCCCCGGATCGGTATTGGCAGAGGGGAGTTGAGATTATGGCTTCCAAGAAATTGAAGAAAGTACACTTATATCAATGCCCCTGTGGGTATTGTTATGAACCTGAAAAGGGGTGTAAGGAGATCGGCTGTGCGCCCGGAACCCCTTTTGAGGCGCTTCCGGATCAGTTGACATGTCCCAGGTGCCAGAGGGCTAAAGTACATTTTCGTGAAAAAAAATATTCTGTTCAAGAGAATTGAATTATCTAAATTTCTATATCGCCAAGGCGAGAAAGTAAAGGAGGTATTAAAGGTGGAATTAAAAGGAAGTCAAACAGAAAAAAATCTACTCACAGCGTTTGCGGGAGAATCACAGGCACGAAACCGTTACACCTATTTTGCCAGCCAGGCCAAGAAGGATGGTTTTGTTCAAATTTCCTCCGTCTTTGAGGAAACGGCCAACCAGGAAAAGGAACATGCCAAGAGACTATTCAAGTTCTTAGAAGGGGGAGAGCTGGAGGTGACAGCGGCCTTTCCTGCCGGCGTGATCGGGACCACCTTAGAGAACCTCAAGGCGTCTGCGGCCGGAGAGAACTATGAACATACCGAGATGTACCCCGGTTTCGCAAAGACGGCCAAAGAAGAAGGGTTCGATGATATTGCCGTTGTTTTTGAATCAATAGCCGTCGCCGAGAAGCAGCATGAGAAGCGTTATAACGACCTGGCTGCAAATATTGAAGCAGGCAGCGTTTTCAAAAGGGACACAGAGGTTGTGTGGCGTTGTAGAAACTGTGGCTATCTGCACGTGGGAAAAGAAGCCCCGGAGGAATGTCCTGCCTGTGCGCATCCGCAGGCCTATTTTGAGCTGTTAGGAGAGAATTATTAGTTACTCAGGAACCTATATTTTGGACACAGATGAACACAGATTATAAAGATTTAGATTAACTGCTCAGGTTCAACGTTTAGAGGTTCAGGGCTTGCCCGCCTCCGGCGGGTTCAAGGTTAGATTGATGAAAGACAGGTTCGATTCTAAACCAAATGCATAGTTCATCCAGTTCTTGAAAAACAGCAGGTGCTATTGCACTCAAATCCGGAGCGAATTCTTTGTTGCAGAGGAGATATGAAGAAAATAGCAAAGCGATTAACCTTGAACTGTGAACCGTGAACCTGACAACCAGTTACGATTTAAATATTGTTTTTATTTAACCGGGGTGGAAATCCGTGTCCTAATTTAATCACAAATAAGGAGGAATAAAAATGGCAGAAAGATTAGAAGTTTACAAATGTGAAGTATGCGGCAATATTGTTGAGGTGTTGTTCGGAGCCAAGGGAGAATTAACTTGCTGCGGAAAGCCGATGGTTCTGCAAAAGGAGAACACGGTGGATGCGGCTAAGGAGAAACATGTGCCTGTAGTTGAAAAAACTGCTGATGGATTCAAGGTAAAGGTCGGCGATGTGGCACACCCCATGGAGGAAAAGCACTACATCCAATGGGTTGAGCTTGTTGCCGACGGAAAGGCCTACCGTCAGTTTCTTAATCCTGGTGAAGCCCCGGAAGCCACCTTTAACATCCAGGCCGATCAGGTTACGGCTCGCGAATACTGCAACCTTCATGGTCTTTGGAAAGCATAGTATACGGTTTAATGAAATATTTTTGTAGGGGCGTCCCG
Source organism: Deltaproteobacteria bacterium (assembly GCA_019313765.1). Classification (GTDB taxonomy): domain Bacteria; phylum Desulfobacterota; class DSM-4660; order Desulfatiglandales; family Desulfatiglandaceae; genus JAIOSR01. The sequence continues at coordinate 3,283 of JAFDAP010000185.1, forward strand.
CGATACGCGGGACTGCGCCCCACTAAATGCAGGCCAAGGCCTGCCCCTGCCACAAAACAATTTTGTGAAGATAATAGTTATGCTGTGTAACAAAATGTAAAAAGGAGGTATAGATATGTCAGAAAAAAAATACAAGGTCAGGGCGGAATGTCCGCACTGTGCCTGCGGCACTGTGAGCCATTTGAGCCCGGAAACCTTACGGGAAAAATTTATCGGGGATGAAAAAGAGATTGACATCCTCTGTCCTCTTTGCGGGACCAAGCATAAGGCAGTGTTGGAAGAGGATAAGGATTAATCAATCGGGAGGCAAAAAATGGGAAAAATGCTCGTCGCTTATGCGACAAGGAAAGGTGCAACAAGAAATATAGCGGAATTGATCGCTGAAGGAATCAGGATTGACGGTGGTGAAGCGGAAGTTAAGAATGTCACCGAAGTCAAAAAAGACGAAGATCTTGCGGGTTATGATGGTTATGTGTTAGGGTCTGCCACTTACCATGGCGAGATGATGCAGGGCATGAAAACTATGCTTTTTATAGGTGAGAAGGCCGGTCTTAAAGGCACGGTGGGTGGCTCTTTCGGCGCCTTTGGATGGAGCGGTGAAGCACCAGGCCGCATCTTTGACACCATGGAACATATCCTCGAGATGAATATGGTCAGCGGGCCGTTAAGACTGAAATCCGCCGCGTTGGGAGGCGGGACTCAGATGGCCCAGGATTATGGAAAGGAAATAGGCAAGAAACTGAGTACTTCTTAGTGCAACAAAATAATTTGGTTGCATAGGAATTTTCTTTTTTAAGTCCCGCCTGTATGGCGGGACGCTGTATAAAATCGCGCAGCGATTTTATGAAAGGAGATCAGTTATGACAACACCACAGCATTGCCCCGGATGGGAACAGTTCAAGGACTTAAAGGCTTTCACCTGTAAATGCCCCAACTGCGGAAAGGAAAAAGAAATTTTTTCCGACGAGTTTGAAAAAGAGCACTCCTGTCAGGGATGCGGCGAGAAGATTGATTTCACCCAGTGCACTTTGGAAGCCGGCACTTAGGCCCGCCTTAATCCTGAATGAATCGCATTGCCTTCCTCTATTCCGGCAGGAAGGGGTGGGAAAGGCGATTGCCTTATTCCTCAGAAAAAAATCCTAAGGTAAGAGAGATAATAGCATAGCTGGAAGAAGGATACCTGAGGACAAGGGGGAAGTCTGTGCCGAATTCTCTCCCCTGGCGAGCTAATTACATTTCACGAGGAGACGTTATGAAGCGATTCGAATATGAGATTACAAAACATCCTGCCGATGAGTTCACTCATCTCGTCTATTTTTGTACAAATGAGGGGGAATGCGATTTTGACCAACTGCCCTCTAACCAGACAGAAGTGCTGGAAACAATTTTGAATGAAAGGGGCGCACTGAGCTGGGAACTCGTCCAGGTATTTTTTGGAAAGGATGGTGTCGTCGCGTTTTGGAAGAGAGCGCTTTAAGTTATTATGATGGGTTAAGGTACAAAACCCACCGAAAGGCTAAGGGCTCGCCCTAAGACCAACAAGGAGAG
>JAFDAP010000186.1 GCA_019313765.1 Deltaproteobacteria bacterium
TGGTTGTGGGACGATGATGCGAACCTCGAATACGATTGAAAAATAGCAAGGATTTAAGCATATTGCAAGCGTAAAATTTTAATAATGCTCAAGGGGTGTTCACAGAAGGACCGCCTGGGACTTTGAACCGAATTTCATTAAATAAAATCAATAGATTAGAATCAATAAGCAAGAAATTGGCAAAGGGAGTGTTAAGCAATCCATTCTTAGTCGTCGCAAAGGCAATGATAGTTGCAGATATGAAAGAAAAAGGGAGGTAGAAGCAGGCATTCTATTAATAGAAAATATCGTCTACAAAGGCATCAACAAGTTTATCAGCAACGGCCTCATTATCAATCCTATAATTACCGGATTCAATACTTTCCCTCAGGGCAGATACCTTATCTTCCCTGACATCCGGTTCAGATGAAATTATTTCTTTTATCAACTGAGCCTCTTTGGAAGCCCGGGAGAGATTGACAACCGTATCCTGATCCGATCGATCTTTTCCTTCTGCCCTTTTTTCTTCAGAAAGCTGCTTTTCCTCAATCTTTTCAGTAGCATTTGGGACGGAGTTAGGTATGTACTTGTTAATTTCATAGCTGATAATTTTGTCATCAATCTTCACGCTCGTATCCTCCAATTATCACATCATATTTTTATTTACTGTTTCTTTGGTTATCTCTTCTAATTTATGCCTTAGAAATTTAGAATCTTCAATAGAGAGTGAATTTATTGTCTCACCATCTTCATCAATGGCCTTGAATATTAAATCGGTAGGACTCTTTCTTGAAATGGCTAATTGCGCTCCATATTCATTTTCAAGTTTTTGAAACACCTCTTTTTCAACATTCTCCTGGGGTCCGTATTGAGCTATTCTTTCTATGACATTGGAGGCTACCTTATCAATAACGGCCTTCCTTTTAGCCTCAGCAGAAATGCTAACCATATCTGGTGAGCGAGAGTTACCAGTCTTCGGCCTCATCGAGAACCTGCCCTGGCGAAGCTGATCCCCATAAACCCTCAAAACATTATTAACCTGATAAGCGGATATTACCATAATTTTGCCTCAGTTTTCTTTTCGGCATTTATGCAAGAAAACTTTAGAAAAAAATGGTTCTCCCGTTTTTTGCTTACTTCGGCGGGAGTTACGAACGGATGGAACAGGTTGAAATGAGAAAAACCAATGGGCGCTGAACTATTACTATGCTTCATCCCTAATTTTTCAGAATAAAACTTGTAAAAAGACAATAAAAGCTAAATAGAAAAGGTTAATATCCTTTTATTTACTAATAACAGATTTGTTGTTGACTTTAAAGCTTTTAGGTATTAAAATTCAATTTAAATGGTTACCAGACATTTTTCAGCATGTCGTAAAATCAATGGGATTTTTATTATACAGTAAGGAGTGTATTATGCCCGAGATATTGACAACCAAAGAAGTAGCGAAGTATCTAAAATTACATGAGATCACCATATGTAAATATGCAGCTGAAGGAAAGATTCCCGCAATCCGGATCGGAAGGGTGTGGCGATTCGACAAGGAAGCGATTGACCGCTGGATCGGTGGGGATCAAAAGAAAAAATGAGCGCCGACAAAACAAAAGTTGATGCTAATCTTGATTTGAGCGACAGGACGGCTGCATTATTGATGGTTAACAAAAATGAGAGGAAGTTGATCAGGGAGCTTCTTGTCATGACTCTGAACTCAGAGAAAGGAAAAGAACATATTCACAGCAAACTCGGCGCCGAATATGTCGAATTAGCCGAAAAGCTCCTTAAGGCACTGGGAAATCTCGGTCAGCCATCAACCTGACATTGCCCGGAGCCCGATAACCCGATCAAAGGGTTAGCTCAGAGCCCTGAAAAAATCCAGCCTCAGACCTATTCAGATTTATTGGATTAATAAAGCCTGATCCTCCCTATGGGCCGGAGGTTGTGACATGTCAGAACTAGATGGCCCTGCCTTAGAGCTTTGTGTCTAAAAATACAAAATACAAGCACCAAATTGCAAATAAATTCCAATATCCAATGACCAAAACCGGAGTAAAAAACGAATATCCAACATCGAACTTCCAACGTCGAATTAGGGTACGCCCTCGGCGTTTCAATCCTATTAAAAAAACAGAGCGAAGCGACACCCACCTTCGACGTTCGATGTTGAGCGTTCGATGTTCGACGTTCATCTTTTTGCTGTTTGTTGTTTAGAGTTTTGGTCATTGGGATTTGTTTGATATTTGGAATTTGATATTTGGAATTTCAATAAGTCAATGAAATTCCAACAAAACAAACCCCCTCTGGGGATAAGCAACGCCTGATCCTCTGGGCCATAATTTTTACTTATAGATCAGGTATGGCCTTCTCCAAAGGACAAAGGATTCAAGGTCCGCCTGCCATTTTTCTTTTATGAGAGAAAGCAGGGCACCGGCCTTCAAGTCATGCCGGAGAGACGAATCGCCCATTATCATATCAATGGGCTTTTTTTTGTATTCATATTCATAGGGTGGTTGTTTCCATTCAAGATCATCCCTGTGTATCTGCATTACTGCTTTTAAGATGGCAATTGAGGTAAAATAAGGCCGGTAAACACGGGGATCAAGGACGTGTATCATGAATCCGCAGCAAAGCCGGCCTTCCCATTTGTGAAAAGTGGGGCGAAAAAGGTATTCCTGTAAATAACACCCCTCTATCCCTTCCGGTTCTAATGCCTGTTTAACGGTTTTTGTGTCCAGAAAGGGGGCTCCAAAGATCTCAAAAGGCCGGCAAGTCCCCCTTCCTTCAGAAAGGTTTGTCCCTTCCCAGACCACCTGTCCAGGATATACAAGTGCCGTCTCAGGAAAGGGCATATTGGGCGACGGCATAATCCATCTCAGGCCGTTTTCATGCCATAACATCTCCCGGCGCCACCCCTCCATGGGCATGATTTCCAGATCACAATTCAGTCCAAACACTTTGTTAAAAATCCGTGCCATCTCCCCCATTGTCAAGCCGTGGCGCATGGGCAACCTGTAGGGCCCGACAAATGAATATAGTTCCGGTCGCAACAGATTTCCTTCCACGACCTCTCCGCCCAGGGGATTTGGCCGGTCCAGGACAAGGACCTTTTTGCTCTGTTCCGCCGCGGCCCTGAGGCAGTTCAGCATGGTTGAGGCAAAGGTGTAGACCCTTGTTCCCACGTCCTGCAAGTCGATGATGAGCATATCTATCATCTCAAACATGTCGGGACGCGGTTCCCTTGTGTCCGCATAGAGGCTGAGAACCGGTATGTTCAGTTTCTTATCGTGTGAATGAGCGGTTTCGACCATATTGTCCTGATCTTCCCCGCCATAGCCGTGCTGGGGTCCGAAAAGGGCCTTCAACTGACCCGGAAGCAAACGGTCAATGACTTCCCCCGCCGTATTCAACCTGCTATCCAGGGATGCCTGGTTGGCAAGAAGGCCGAGTCTATACCCTGTAAGCCTTTTCCATTCGCCCTCTCGAATGCGGTCAAGCCCTGTAAGAACGCGCTTTTTCATTGGTTGTATAATTCCTTTTTAAAGGTTTCTCGTAACTCAGGTTGTCAGGTTCACGGTTCATGGTTCACGGTTGGTTGCCTGATCTTCATCCTGGTCTATGTTCATCGTTTTTTAACCTTGAACCCGCCGGAGACGGACAAGCCCTGAACCTCTGAACGTTGAACCTCTGAAGTTACAGTGTTCTGACGAATCTTAGGGGATTCGGAGTCCTTTTTCAAGGCCGTTGGTTTTAAAGTTGTAATGGTAAAGAGCAGAATAGTTGTTATAATAAGCCATAACACAAAACCCGGAGGGGATGTGAAGCAACAAATTTACCTCATTTTTCTTTTTACGACCTGCCTCATTCTTTTTGCCCCATGCCTTTATGCAGGGGATTTTGATGTCATTGAAGAAAAGCATGTCAGAGTGGCCTTTGATCCCTCACTGGAATCTGTAGCCCAAGAAGTGGCGGATATTTACCCCCATGTTAAGTCAGATCTTGAGCGACACATTGGTTGGGACCTGCATCTAATACCGTCAGTGCTCCTTATAAAGGACAGGAAGCTGTTTCAGCGCATGGCGGAAAGCCCTCTAACCGTGGCCTTTGCCGTCCCGGCAAGGAATCTGATCGTGATTGACTACACGAAGATGCTCGTTCGTCCTTTCAGCCTTGAAACCACCCTGAAACACGAACTGTGTCATCTCCTGCTTCATGATCACATCAGGGCGCATGATTTCCCGAGATGGCTTGACGAGGGGGTCTGACAGTGGGTGAGCGATGGTATCGGGGATATCATTATGGACCAAAAACGGTCGCTTCTGAACAGGGCCGCACTCAGGGGCAGGTTCATTCCTCTCGAATCACTGCAAAAGGGTTTTCCGCGAAATGATGAGGGCATGATACTGGCGTATGAGGAGAGCAAGAGTTTTGTGGCCCATATCACCTCTAAATACGGTAAAGAGGGAATACTGAGGATCCTTGATAACATGAAAAGCGGGGATGTTGCGGATGCGGCCATTTTGAAGGCCCTTTCCGTGCCTCTGGGGACGCTTGAAAAAGAATGGCATGATTCTCTCAGGCGAAAAATGACATGGTTTACTTATCTCAGTTATCATCTCTATGATATCCTTTTCGCGATCATGAGCCTGATTGCAATAGCCGCTTTTATCAAGATAATCTTGAGGAAAAGGGCTTACCTAAAAGAAGAGATGGGAGATGGACCGTGAACGGTTAGTAATTTTCTTGCCCCTCACTACGGTTTTTCCTATAATCCGCTCCGATAAAGACCTCGGCGCATATTCTGTGGGATCGTCTTGCGGCCGCGAAAACTCATTGGC
>JAFDAP010000187.1 GCA_019313765.1 Deltaproteobacteria bacterium
ACGGCCTCCCTCGTGGCCATCTGGGCCAGTTCATAATAGGTCTTTTCACGCCACGTCCCTTTAAAGGGCGTCACCCCCGCACCAATAATACCAACTCGTTTCGACATAAAATCCTCCTTTCAAAAACAACAAATGTAATAGCTCAGCCGTTTATTTTTTTGACAGGATTAACAGGATGGACTGGATTAATTTTATCCTGTAAATCAGAAGATATATCCTGTTTTTGAAAAACTTTGCTGTTAGCATTGACAGTTTCGTAAAAAGACATTTTATCAGTCATTACTTCACTACTCTCGCAATGACTGCATAAGAGACTTTTCACGAAGGTAGTAATATTGTTTGCATAATAAAAACTATATGAATTTGCCCAACTATGGCCTGAAATGTCCGGAAGAATATATTATTTTAACACAGGATTATGATTAAGGATGCACAGGACAAAAAATCTTGTTTATCCTGTAATCCCGTCTAAAGGTTTTTTAGTAGGTGAACTATTACCAACAAATAAGCGGTATAAGTTCTGTCTTTTCCCTCCGGGGCGTAGGCACTACCTTTGAGGATTTCAGGTTTTATCGTTTTCAGCAGTGAAGCCTATTGCCCTTTGAATTTCGGTGCACGTTTTCCCACAAAAGCGCTGATACCTTCACGACCGTCTGCTGTGCGGGCCATTTCGGAGATAGAACGGCTCTCGTTCTTCATCTGGGCCTCGAACGACTCGGTTAAGCCGCTCTGCAGGAGTCGTTTGGTTGCTCCGAACGCCTTTGTCGGACCTGCTGCAAGCTGGCCTGCCAGGGCCATGGCCTCTGTGATCAAATCCTTCTCCGGCACCACCCGGGTCACGATGCCCCAGTTGAATGCCTCCTCCGCCGAGAGTATGCGGTTGTTCAATGCCAGATCAAGCGTTCGCTTGAGACCCACAAGGCGAGTTAAGGTGTAAGTGGCGCCGCCATCCGGCGTCAACCCTAATCTGGTGTAGGCCATGGTGAACCTGGCCGATTCAGCCGCAAGCGTCATGTCGCAGGCACAGGCAAGGCTCATTCCCGCACCTGCTGCACTCCCGTGCACGGCGGCGACCACAGGCGGGTCCATTCGCACAAGGTATGACATTGCAACATGAAGACGGACGGTTATCTCTTTCAAGTAATGCGGAAGATCCTCGCCCTTTTGGGCAAATCTCTTTACATCCCCACCGCCGCAGAACAGGGGCCCTGCGCCGGTGATCAGTACTGCCCTGATCAAGGGATCCTCGTCGCACTGCATCAGGGCATACATGAGTTCCTTAGCCAATTCCAAGTTAATCGCGTTGGCCGCTTCAGGCCGGTTCAGAGTGATATGGGCGACATTGTCCTGGACATCAAAAAGAAGAGTTTTAAATTGCATACGGATTTACCTCCTCAGCTATGAGCATGATTTTTCATTGGTTAACCTTGATGGACTCGTAAAAAGTCTCTCCCACTTGTCATTTCGAGCTCCCGCCCCCGGGGCGGGAATAAACCCCGCGAGAAATTTTTAGCGTGTAACCGATTGAAAATATTAGATTTCTCCCGGAGCCTGCCCTGAGCGTAAATACTAAGATTCCCTCAACCAGTCATGCTATTTGCTGTAATCATAAACCCCTTTACCTGTCTTCCTGCCCAAATGACCCGCCTTGACGAGTTTAACAACCAGGGGGCAGGGCCGGTACTTGTCTCCCAGTTCCCTGTGAAAAGTTTTCATGCACGCAAGAAGTATATCAAGTCCAAAGGCATCTGCAGCAGCTAAAGGTCCTAAAGGGTATCCCAATCCCATAGTGCAGCTCCTGTCTATCTCCTCGGCACTTGCAAGCCCGGTTTCAAGGGCGAAAAACGCCTCATTTACCATGGGCAGGTAAAGCCTGTTGATGACAAAGCCCGGCGAGTCGGCAACGGTTACGGTTTCCTTCCCGCACTTTCCAAGGAAATCAATGATCGTATTATGGGTCTCATCGGATGTTACCGGGCCGCGCACTACCTCAACCAAGGGAGTCAGTGCCGCCGGAATCAGAAAATGTGTTCCAATGCATTTTTCCGGACGATTTGTGGCCGCGGCAATCTCCGCAATCCAGAGGGTCGAGGTGTTACTGGCCAGGATAGTATGCTTCGGGCTAACCCCATCCATTTTTTTGAATGCGTCCTTTTTTATCTCTATATCCTCGAAGACCGCCTCAATTACCAGATCGGCATCTTTCACGGCCTTCGAGATGTTTGTGCCTGCGCTGATAAGAGAAAGGACCCTATCCTTTGCTTCCTGATCGATCTTTCCCTTTTTCTCCTGGCCTTGCAAAAACGCCTGTATGTTCTTCAGACCCCTTTCCACCTGATCGGAACTTGTGTCCACCATCGCTGTCTCACAGCCTCCATTAGCACAGACAATCCCGATCTGGCTGCCCATGGTTCCCATGCCTATAACACAAACTTTCTTGATTTCCATTTTGCTCACCTCTCCATTACCGCTGCTATTCCCAGGCCCCCGCCGCCGCAGATTGTCTCCAATCCATAACGGGACCCGCGCCTTTTCATCTCATTGAGTAATGTGACCAGTCTCATGGCTCCTGTAGCGCCGATGGGATGGCCAAGAGAAATACCCGAACCATTGACATTTATCTTTTTGTCAAAGTATTCCTGTTTGATTCCCATCATCCTTGCATCCGCTAATGCCTGTACTGCAAATGCCTCCTGTATCTCAATGATATCTACGTCATCTATTGTAATCCCTGCCTTATCGAGGGCCTTATCTACGGATGCAGGCACCGCAGGATAAGTGAGAGTAGGATCAGCACCTGCCACTGCGCAGGACCTGAAACAGGCCATAGGTTCAACGCCCAATTCCTTAGCCTTGTCCTTTGTCATCAATACCACGGCCGCCGCACCGTCATTCTCTGTGGATGAATTGCCGGCAGTGCACACACCATCAGGATAGACTGTCGGCAACTGGTTGAGTTTCTCCAAGGTCGTATCCCTCCTGGGTGTTTCATCAATATCAAAGATCAATGGTTTCCCTTTTTTTTGCGGGATAGGGATTGGAACAATTTCTTCGCGAAATTTCCCTGAGTCAATGGCAGCAATGGCCTTCTGCTGGCTTCGTAAAGCCCATTCATCTGCTTCCTTGCGTGAGATATTTTCGTTTTCAGCCGCTTTTTCCGCCCAGGTCATCATGGAATTGAGCTCACCGAACCTTTCCACAGGCTGGGACATGACCCTTGCACGCTGTATCCGGTCATAAACGGGTATCCCCCACATGGAAAGGGCCCCGTGTCCCTTTGGCATAAATCCCCATTTTTCATCGACTCTGCCGCCCAGGCCCCATTTGATATGACCAGGAATATACAATTCCGCCTGGCTCATACTGTCCATACCGCCTGCAACAATGATATCCGCATTTCCTGTCTGGATTTTCATGACACCAAAAAAAACGGCATCCAGACCCGAACAACACCGGCGATCCAATGTCACTCCCGGGACCTCCACAGGCCATCCGGCCTCAAGAATCGCCATGCGGGCCCCGTTTGCACACTCGCCATTCTGGTAAGACTGGGCCATGATCACGTCATCTACGTCGGCAGGCTTCACCCCGGCCCTTTTGGCCGCTTCCTTCAAAACCAGACTGGCCAGTTTGTATACCGGGACATCCTTCAGGGCACCGCCATACCTCCCGATGGGAGTCCTCACCCCGCTAACAATAACAACGTCTTTCAATTTACTTCTCCTTGTCTGATAAGCAAGACTCTGGATCAAAATCCCCCCGGTGGCGGGAGGCAAAAGTGGGCGTTTTTCAAAGATCTCATATTTTTATGCAAGCCCTAACTCAGGAAATTATTCTCCCCTCCCACAGTTCATCAAGAAACTCCCTCCACGGAAGAACCAATACCTTGCCGTGAATGCGCCTCGCTTTTTCATTACAGACGATAATGGCCATGCGCGGTGAATATTCCTCGACAAACGCAAGTAAAGGTTTCATATCTTTTGAATCCAACCGGCTGGTTCCCTTGACCTCAAGCGCCACTTCACCGCTTCCAAGGATAAAATCAACTTCAAGGCCGGTTTTTGTTCTCCAGAAATTAATCGGATAATCCAGCTCCTGATAAGAACTATGGGCCAGAAGCTGCATAAGAATAAAATGTTCAAATGCCTGGCCGAACATCGGCCCTTTTTTTTCGTGTATTCTTCGGTTCGTTATAACTCCGGCTACACCTACGTCAAACAGGTAAAACTTTGAGGCCTTGCTAATGATCTGCCTCCCCTGTCGTTTTTTAAAGGGTTCGACTCGGGTTCCGAGAAGGGTATCAATCAAGATTTGAAAGTATTCCTTTACTGTTTTCGAATCAACACCGCATTCGCGAGCAATATTGGAATAGTTTATCAACTGACCGTGAGAGTAGCCCATGGCATCAAAAAACCTTGAAAATGCAGGAATATTGCGTGTCAGCCCCTCAGCAAAAACTTCTTCCTTAAGATAGTCCTGAACATATGCCTTTAAGGATTTGTCATATCTATCCTGCATATAATGCAGAGGAATGAGGCCGTGATTCAGGGCCCTTATCAGGCTAAAGTTCTTTATTTCCGGCCAGGAAAGGGGAAACATCTCATAACGCCAAGCCCTTCCGCCTAACAGATTGGCACGTCCTCTTTTGAGCTTTCGTGCACTTGAACCGCACAGGACAAATCGTATTTTCTTGTTTTCAATCAACCAGTGGACTTCATCAAGGATCTGAGGTACCTTCTGTGCCTCGTCTAAGATAACAGGTTGTTCCAGAATT
>JAFDAP010000188.1 GCA_019313765.1 Deltaproteobacteria bacterium
GGCAACACTTGATGAACTTAAGGAATTGCAAACTAAAGGCCTTCAGTGGACCATAAACCACGCATACAACGGGTCACCTTTCTACAAAAAGAAGATGGATGAGGCGGGAGTCGGACCGGAGGGTATCAGGTCCTTAGACGATTTAGAGAAACTTCCCTTTACCACGTCCAAAGACCTGCAGGAAGGGTATCCGTTCCCGCTCCTTTCCGTGCCTTTTGAAAAGGTGGTGCGCATCCACGCCTCGTCCGGCACCACGGGGAAGAGAAAGATCCTCTGTTACACGAAAAAAGATATCGAAGACTGGACCCACTTTTTTGCGCGCTGTTACGAAATGGCGGAATTGACTCCCGAAGACAGGGTCCAGATCGCTGTTGGGTACGGGGTCTGGACGGCCGGCGCCAGTTTCCAGTTGGGGTGCGAGGAGTTCGGGGCCATGGCCATTCCGGCAGGTCCCGGAAATATGGATATGCAGTGTGAGTTCTTAGTGGATCTTAAGACCACAGTCATGTGCTGTACGGCCTCTATGGGATTGCTACTTGCCGAAGAGGTAAACCGCAGGGGTATCAGGGACAAGGTACATCTCAAGAAGATGATATTCGGGTCCGAGCGATCAAGCGATGCCATGAGAAAAAGGATTGGTGATCTTTTGGGACTGGAACATATGTTTGATATTCCGGGTATGACCGAGCTTTACGGTCCGGGAACCGGATTGGACTGTATTTACCACATGGGGATACACTACTGGGCCGATTACTACATCTTAGAAATCTTAGATCCCGAGACCCTGAAACCTGTTCCTGTGGGAGAGACCGGGGAGATGGTTGTGACTACCCTTGAAAAAGAAGGGGTGCCCCTTATTCGTTACAGGACCAGGGATCTTACAAGGCTAATCTCCGGCCAGTGTCAGTGCGGATCCATTCTCCCGAGGCATGATCGTATCCTGGGCCGTTCCGATGACATGATCATCTTCAGGGCCGTAAATATCTATCCGGGGCAGATCGATCACGCCCTGTCAGGTATCGAAGGCATAGGGAGCGAATACCAGATTATCCTCGACAGGAAGGAAGATGGAAAGGACTATATGACACTTAAGGTGGAGCGTCATCAGGGCGTTGACAGCGGTCGCGATGAAGAACTTAGCGGGCAAATAGGCAAAGAGATTAAAAAGCAGGTTTTGGTTAGTGCGAGTGTGGAAATAGTTGAATACGGGGCCCTTCCGAGGTCCGAGAGAAAAAGTAAGCGGGTTTTTGATAACAGGGATTAGTAAAATATTGCGTGGGGGTTTAGACATGATTGATTATGATTACATAAAACCTGATAGTCTGGATGAGGTATTAAGTCTTCTTAAGGAGTATGGTCCAAAGGCCACCCTGATTGCCGGGGGGACCGATGTTATGGTCAAGATCAGGAATACGAAGAAGTCTCCCGATGTCCTGATCTCCCTTAGGGGACTCAAGGATCTACAATACATAAAGAAGAACAGTGGTTATCATATCGGGGCGCTGACCACGCACAGGATGTTGGAGCAATCGGGCATGGTTCAAAAGGAACTGACCGCACTCCATGAAGGAGCCTCCCGAATAGGTTCGGTCCAGGTCAGAAATGTTGCCACGCTTGGCGGGAATATCTGCAATGCGGCCCCTTCAGCAGACACTGCCGGTCCCCTTCTGGTCCTTGATGCAACGGTTGTATTAGAGGGTCCTGAAGGGCGGCGGAGTGTGCCTATTGCCGAGTTTTTTACGGGCACATATAAGACCCGGCGAAAGGCGGACGAGGTAGTTGTTGAGATTGAAATACCTGCGGAAATGGAGCAATTCGGGAGCGCATACTGGAAGCATTCAAGAAGAAAGGCCATGAATCTTCCAATACTTGGTATTGCAGTGGCGCTTAAATTGGCTGACGGGGATGAGATTTCCGATGCGAGAATCGGCCTGACCGTGGCAGCACCCACGCCTGTAAGGGCCTACAAGGCCGAGGAGTTTTTAAAAGGCAAACCTTTAAATGATGATGTGCTTGCGGAGGCAGGAAAAATTGCAGCATCCCCTGACTGTTGCACTCCAAGGGACAGCCTGAGGTGTGAGGCGTGGTATCGCTGCGAGATAATAGAAACATATGTTGCCCGAATGGCAAGATTAGCTGCTGAGCGTATAAAAAATCCGAATCTATAGTTTAGGAGATCAATATGAAAAAAGTATCCGTTTCTTTTACCCTGAATGGGGATACTGTAAACGCTGATGTTCCCGTGACATGGACGCTTTTAAAGACACTGCGGGAGTACTTTGATCTGACCGGCGCCAAGGAAGGGTGTGGTGTAGGTGAATGCGGAGCCTGCACGGTTATTGTTGACGGGGAGGCCGTTAATTCATGCCTGTATCCGATTTTTGAGATAGAGGGGAAGTCGGTGATGACCATTGAGGGCCTTGCCAATGAGGACGGTACCCTTAATCCCATTCAGCAGGCATTTCTTGAGAACAACGGTGTCCAGTGCGGATTTTGTACATCCGGAATGATCATGTCTGCAAAGTCCCTTTTAGACCAAAATCCTGATCCCACGGAAGATGAGATCAGAACAAGCATCGCCGGCAATTTCTGTCGTTGCACCGGATATGTCCAGATTGTCGAGGCCATTGATATGGCCGCAAAGAATTTGAAATAGAGAAGGAATACTTAGACTGTGTAAATCATGACTGTTGGATAAAACTAAATGAAGACAATTGGAATTCACAAATAACAAAATTCAAATAACAAACAAATCACAATGACCAAAATTCAAAATTCTAAACAACTATCAAAAAAAACCACAACATTTTGACTTATGCGATATCTTATTTGAGATTTGGAATTTGGCATTTACTTGGAATTTGGTACTTGAGATTTGAGATTTTGAATGGCCTAAACCAGGACCAAAACCCAAATTGTGGTATTAACAACAGTCGTGAATTACACCCATACTTAGGGGAGGAAACCATGTCTGATCATCTGTTTGTAGGAAAGAGCGTTCCAAGGACCATAGAGGCGGACAAGGTCACGGGAAGGGCCATTTATATTGATGATATGAAACGTCCGGGGATGCTTTATGGAAAGATACTCTACAGCAAATATGCCCATGCAAAAATCAAGAGTATTGATACGTCTAAGGCAGAGAAGCTTCCCGGTGTCAGGGCGGTTTTGACCGGTTATGATATTCCAGACGCAAGGGTGGGATTTTTAAAGGATCAAACAGTATTGAAAAGAGACGTGGTTCGCCAGTTCAAGGATGAGGTTGCGGCTGTTGCAGCCATCAGTCCTGAAATTGCGGAAGAGGCGTGCGGTTTGATTGAGGTGGAGTATGAGGAACTGCCCGCCGTGTTTGATCCTTTTGAGGCCATGAAGGAGGGTTCGCCCCTTATCCATGAGGTGGACGCGAGGGGAAGGCCCGTCAAGAGCAATATCCTGCCGCTGCCCTGGAAATTCAGTGCCGGGGATATTGAGCAGGGCCGGAAAGATTCCGCCTTTACCGTAAAAGATACCGTAAGTACTACCTGGGTGAACCAGTGTTGCATGGGAACCAGCGGTTGTATTGCGGAGTTTGATCACAGCAATAACCTGACCCTGTACAACCAGACAAATGTCATATTCGGACACATCGGGAGAATCTCTGAGTATTTCGCCCAGATCGGGCTCAAGGGGAAAAAGATAAGGATTGTTAATGCAATTGTTGGCGGGAGTTTCGGGACCAAGCTGGATACGGACATATATGAATTTATCTCTATCCAGCTCGCATTGAAGACAAGGAAACCCGTGAAAATTTTATTTACCAGGGAGGAGGAATTCAAGGCATTGCCGCCGAGACAGCCTGCAATCTTTGATATAGAGCAGGGATGTGACAAAGAAGGCAAGCTCACATTCAGGAAGGTGGAAGCGGTTCTGGATAATGGCTCCTATACCTCCTGGGGCGCTACCACCCCGTCCGTGATGTTAATGCCCATGTCTTCTCTCTACCGTGTGCCTAACGTGTTCTTCCAGGCAACGTGCGTATATACAAATAATATCTACTGCCAGGCAATGAGGGGCTATGGAAACCCGCAGGCCACCTTTGCCGTGGAGACCTCCATGGATACCTTAGCTGAAGCTGCCGGTATCGACCCGTTGGAATTTAGAATGATTAACCGGAATCATCCGGGTGATGAAACGCCCATGAGGTTGAAAATAACCTCATGCGGGTTTGAGGAATGTATCAATGCCGTAAAGGAGAAACTCAACTGGAGCGAGAAGAAGGGGACCAAAATAGGGAGGGGCGTGGGAATGGCCGCCCTGATTCACGTGGCAGGCGGCGCCAGGGTTACCAGGTCGGATGGTCACGGCATCATGGTCAAGGTAAATGAATTCGGGCAGGTGGACGTGATTGAGAGCGGAACTGATCAGGGCCAGGGGTCTCCCACTGTGATTACACAGATTGTTGCTGAGGCATTGGGGGTAAGGCCCGAGGATATTTCCCTCACATTCGGTGATACGGCCCTGGCTTTGTGGGACGCCGGGACCCATGCAAGCCGTCATACCTTCATGGCCGGTAATGCAGCGATTATGGCCTGTGAGAAGGCAAAAAGGCAGATACTTGATATGGCAGTGGAACATATACCTAAAATCATCAAGGGCGGGTTCAAGCGGAAAAAGCGTAAGGACCCCGATTTTGTGGAGCCGGATCTGGATTACGGACTGATCGCTGATCCCGAGGACCTGGATATAAGAGACAGGATGGTTTTTCCAAAGAAAGATCCTGATCACCCCCAC
>JAFDAP010000189.1 GCA_019313765.1 Deltaproteobacteria bacterium
AAGGAAAGGATTTAGTGCACGCAAATTGTGTTTTGCTAATTCTTCTTGAAGTTTTCCCCATCCAACCCCAGGTTCAATCCTTGCTGCTCTATTTCTTTCATCCGCTTTAAATATTTTCTTCAATCTTTTTAGATCAAGTATAACCCCGCCCTGTTCAGGTAGGGTATTTCCATAAAAATGAACACCTGAGCTGACAGGAATAATTGGAAAAAAATGTTTATTGGCTAGTTCTACAATTTCTTGAATTTCTTGGGTTTTCCCCGGGGTTACCACGAAATTTGGGCTTCTCGAAGGTTCCAGGCTTAAATCCTGAGAATGTTTTTTCAAAGTATCTGTATCATCAAAAATATTTTCAGACCCAACTATTTTTGATAATTCCTCTTTTATCATTATTCCTCCTTTATTGTTATTCCATCTCTTCCCCACTTAAGTAATAGGAGGCAACTCATTTAATCGTATATCCTCCATCTACTACCAGGGTATGTCCTGTCATATAATCTGAGGCCTTTGAAGCCAGATAGATGGCAGTGCCTTTAAGATCTTCTGGATGAGCAACACCATTTAGCGGTATGGAAGGTTCTAGCATTTTTATATATTCTGGATCACTGGCTTTGCCATCCGCAAGGTGTGTTGCCACAAATCCTGGAGCCATTGCATTTACATTGATTCCGAATGGGGCATACTCTAGTGCGAGTTCCCTGGTAAGATTTATAACTCCTCCCTTTGTCGCAGGGTATACAGGATTGGGCGAAGGGGGGGGGCTACTTCCCATTAAACCCAGAATTTGCAGTAGAAATTCTGTCATCCATGTCACCCAGTAAAAATGGGTATTTCACATCGTCAAAATGATCATAATCAATAGAATCAGTACATTTCCATCCTCGGCAATTCTCAAATTTGCCTTTTCACGTCTCAACTGCATTGCAGTTAAGATTATGTGGAATACGCGTTATTTTTCCCAGGTAATACATGAGTTTTGCCCTGA
Source organism: Deltaproteobacteria bacterium (assembly GCA_019313765.1). GTDB lineage: Bacteria > Desulfobacterota > DSM-4660 > Desulfatiglandales > Desulfatiglandaceae > JAIOSR01. The sequence goes on from JAFDAP010000189.1 coordinate 986, forward strand.
ATTTCCTGTCTCGTACACCAAGACGTAAAACCTGATATCTACCTTCCTTTCCCAGCATGGCAGGTAGGATAAAGTATTTTGACCTCATGGTTTTGAGTTGCTCTTTCGGACTGTTTGTGTTGAAAATATTTCGGTTGAGGTAGTGAACAAGGTTGTGGAACAAAAGTGCGTTAGCTATCATCACTGCCTCTGTTGCCCAAAAATTCTGCATATTGAATGAAGCAAATCCATAGCCTTCTTTGAGATCCTTGATAACGTTTTCATCATTTGCTCTTGGACGATATGCCCGCCAAACTTCTTCAGGTTTTAACTGGGTATCATTCGTAATCATCAGACTGAAGCGGTATTCCTTCCAACCTTCCATATCTTGAAACAGCTTTGGCTGTTTACCGGTTGCCCTGGGCCTTTTGCTGATTTGTTGCCGCACTACCACATATCGCCGTGGTTTTGTCCACTTATCATCCAAGTGTTTAAATTCAAATTCTCCAACCTCTATCCCATATTCTATTGTTTGCCACCGCTTTATACCGTGTATCTGCCGCTGCAAAACCGGAATAAGTGAGGCAGCGATGATATAGCTGTATCCGTTGCATTCTAAATGCTCAATGAACTCCAAGAGGTAGAATCCGGCATCGCATAATACTTTTCTGATACCAAATCCCTCACCTAATGCCGCTATAGTCTGTTTGAAGAATCCAACGGCATTTTGGCCGCTGGCACTGTCTCCTGATCGGTTCCACAAATTTACCACATACCCACAACCCAGAAAAGCCAGCAGGGGATGATGGGATGGGCGGCCTTTCTTCTTCGGATTATAACCCTTTACCGCTCCTTGCTGGTTGCCATATCTTGTCAATACACTGGAATCAAGATTGAGATTATCCTCTCCTACCTTGTCCCAGCTTAAAAGTTTCCGGGCAAACTCTCTGCAGCATTGTCCCATTTTTTCACTGCTTGCCTGACTATCTATTTTGCCCCAAAAGCGGGTCATGACGCTGGTGGCTTGCGGTAACCAGTCTACCTTAAAGGTTTTTAACATGACCTCTTTGCCATGGCCCCACCAGGATAAATGCTGGAACCGGCTGCCGCCGGATAGTACCGTCAAAAACTGTCCCAAAATCTTTTCATATATCCCCTTTGCGTTATGCGAGTTCTCTTTGATCGGTATGTTTTGCTCAACCCATTCCTGAAAACCGATCCCTTCCAGAAATTTACCTACCAGAGCAGCTGTGCCACCCCAAGCTGTTATCGGCTTCTTGGTGAATGTAATTTTTACTTGATTCACACGCATTGATTGTGTATTCTTCTTTTTATGCTTCATTTTTTTGTGCTCCTTTCTAATCCTTGGTCGGTTAACAGAAAGGAGCATTTTTATTTACTTTTCTCTTATTTTGCAACTCTATTTTTCCCTCAACTGCAATATCTGGGTTTATTTACCCACTCCGGTTCTGACAATAATCCTCTCCCGATAGCAATAAAATCGGCCTTGCCGTCAGCTAATGCTTTTTCAGCTGTATCCGGATAGTGCAAACGGCCAACTGTAATGACCGGTAGAGAGCTTACCTGTTTGACTTTTTCCGCAAGAAACACCATGCAGCCTGGAGGTGAATACTGGGGAGGATGCGGCCACCAGTGTGTTTCATAGCAGCCGGCGTCAACATGCAGCGCGGCAACTCCCATTTTCTCCAGTTCCTGGGTAACCCAGAGCCCTTCCTCTTCTTCCCTTCCACCTTCAAGATAGTGGTTGATACCATAGCGGTAAATAATGGGAAAATCAGCACCGGCATCGCGTTTTATTGCTTCGATCGCTTCACGGGCAAAGGTGAGCCTCTTCTCCCGGGATCCACCGTAGCGGTCATCACGCCTGTTCCAGAGACCGGTCATAAACTGATCCAAAAGATATCCCTCGTGACCGTGCAGTTCAACACAGTCTGCTCTGCCTTCACGGCAGCGCATCGCAGCGTAACCAAAAGATTGAGCAAGCGCTGCTGCTTCTTCAGTGGTGATAGCCCTGGTCAGGGCGTTAGGGTCATTAGGAATAACCGGTGAATAATGTGTGTTTTCAGATGCAGAAACCGGTTTCACCCCTTCTGGTACCACGGGTGGAGGAACAACTCGGCCGAACCCTGCGGTTAGCTGTATGCTCAGCTTACATCCGTAGGAATGAAGTGCTTCTGCAAGTAGACGCATCGAGGCCAGATGCTTGTCAGATGCCAGGTTAAACAAACCCTTTGTGAAGGGTTCCAGAGCCTGGGAAACAAATGTGGTCTCGGTGGTGATAAGGCCCACCCCACCGGCAGCCCTTGCCTCATAGTAGGCACGATAACGCTCACCCCAATCTCCATCAGACTCATGCAATCCGTGGGCGCCCATTGCTGCCATAACGACACGGTTTTTAATCTTAAGTTTTCCAATATAACCAGGTTCCAACAGTTTCATATTTAATTCTCCTTTCTCGCTTTAGTATTAAAAGTTTTTAGGATGCATAGTCGCTCTAATTATATCTGTTATGTCTTGAAATACTGTATTTTTTTCACTCCATTAATAAGGAGTCGTTTTAAAGAAGGAGAGTATAGGAAAAAATTTATGATATGTTAATAACTACATGCTGGCACAATGTGTGGTACCATCCGCCGTAAGCTAAAAAAACATTTCAGAAGGTTTTCACTTGATTTAAAATAAATTAGTCAACTATAATACCACTCGCAGTAGAGTAAGAGAGGGATCTCACGAGCCCATCCAGAAAGAAATAAATTTACAGGAGATAACTCATATCTGAAACATTAGAAAAAGTAAAACAGGCGATTGTGGAAGGTGATGATGATATGGCAGTAGAACAAACGGAGCACGCATTACAGGAAGGTGTTAACCCGGTAGAGATTGTCAAACAGGCCATTGTACCTGGTATAGAACGCACTGGCGAGTTGTGGAAAGATAACGTGTATTTCATGCCTGATGTGGTACTTAGTACTGAGGCTTTCAAGATGGCCATGAGTGTGGTTGAGCCCACACTCTCCGAGATTGAAACGGATAAAACCGGTAGATTTGTGATGGGTGTAGTAGCGGGTGACATGCATGACCTGGGTAAAAGTATTGTCATCGCTATGCTCACGGGAGCAGGGTTTGAGGTTATAGATTTGGGTGTGGATGTGCCCACTGAGGTCTTCATTGAAAAGGCACAATCGCTCAATCCCGATATTATGGGTGTGGGTTGTTATATGACTACCACTATGCTGGAACTAAAGGATGTGATGAGGAAACTTAAGGAGAATGGCTTACGGGATAAGCTTAAGGTGATGATCGGAGGGGTGCCTACCACTCAAACGTTTGCTGATGAGATTGGTGCAGATGCCTGGGGTAAAGATGCCCTTGATGCAGCAGAAAAGGCCAAGAAAATAATGGGGGTATAACCTAAAAATGAGCATCAGAGGTTTATTATTACGGTCCTTTTTACCGTTTTTAATTCGTTTGAGTACTCTGAAAAGTAAAAGAGGCTCTGCCCTCTTTACTCCCAAGGTGAAAAAGGGCGTGAAACTGGACCCCCAGGATCCTAAAACCTGGTGGATGAGACACATTGCTAAGGTACAAAATGGTATGCCAATAATGGCGCAGATGTACGACCATGCCATGTCGCTGGCGGGGGTATCGGCAAAAAAATTCTATTCGGATGCTAAGTCCCATGTGAATACCGTCGCGGCAGTGGCTGCATACTATGGTTTAGACTCTGCGACGGGTGGGGGAGATACCTATAACTATGAGGCAGAGGCAATGGGTCAAAAGATG
>JAFDAP010000190.1 GCA_019313765.1 Deltaproteobacteria bacterium
TTGCTTCACTTCATGACCAATATTTGGGATCTCAATCTTAGAGAGCTTTCCTAAGAGTTTTTGGGCAAAATCGTCTAAGCCCACCCTGACTCGGCCTCCGTATTCAGTTTTGGCCCAGGTATGACCTTCGTGGTAATAAGTGTCCTCAGCCAGTTTATAACCTGCCACCTGGATTTGAGAGTGCACGGGAAGTGTCTCTGCCAGCAGGCGTTCCTGCATCATCTGGTCAAAAGAACAGTTGCCGCACTCATAGGAGTTGGGGCATATCTTGCGGCCTATCTCACCGGTTATCATATAACGGCACTTGCGCTGGGAAGCGGGAAACTGCATCATCTTTTCTACCCATGTCTCGGTGAATTTATCAGTCGATGCCTCAACGGTTGCCAGTTGTGCAGCTTCCTTTTGCCTCGCGACCTTGAGCTGCATGCCCTGATCATAGACGCAGGTGGAGCAATCATAGTTGTTGTCACACAGTTTGTAAGAAACGACCCCCGCCTCCATCCATACGCATTTCTTCTTTCCCGGCGGCACAATTTTCATTGATTCCTTTTTTGACCTGGTTTCCATTTTTCCCTCCTATATAAAGTTTCGTTGTTTACGTCTTTGCCCCACTATTTAAGCAAGGGACATGCCAATCGGGATCAGGGTTTAAATATTTCTTTACAAATGCTTGATTTTAATAGATAAAACAGGAGAAAAAGGTTGGTCGCGGCTTTTTGAAAGATTTTGTCCATATGCCTAATATTTAGGCATAAATAATCCATGAAAGAACAAATCCTTTCATAACTTTCTGATTATTCACCTTATTTAACAGTTGTCGAAAAAATAGACATGATGTCGAAACATTAGACAATCAAGGCTGAGGGGAACGGGTCTAATTCACGGCTGTTGTTAATATCTCAATTTGAATCCTGGTTCTGGTTTTCGGACATAAAAATCCCAAATCTCAAGCATCCATTCTCCGTAGCAGGCTACTGCGAAGGATGAACCAAATTACAAGTAAATTCCAAAGCTCAAATACCAAGCCTCAAATAGGATTTCGCATAGATCAACATGTTATGGTTTATTATAACTACGTGTAACCCATTGAAAATCAAGGTTTAATAGATTTAATTTGGAAACCACAAAAACCGTTATATTTCGATGTGTTAAATTGAAAACCCACAACATATAGACTTATCCACAAAGTCTAAAACCAATTGTTTGGAATTTTGAATTTTGGTAATTGTGATTTGTTTGTTATTTGAATTTTGTTATTTGTGCTTTCCAATTATCTTCAGTTTGTTTATCCAACAGTCATGATTTACACCCGGAGGACCGGGGGCATTTATCAAGCTGCCATTTGAACAGTTCTGAACAGGTTGGGCAGAACTCCGTTTCCTTAAAATCGGTATCCTCAATTTTTGTCGAAGAGTACATGATACAGCGGCGATTTCTGCAATGGGTCATACCGAGACAATGGCCAAGTTCGTGGAGGGCGGTCTTTTTCGCTCGCGCCACCAGCAGGCCCTGATCGGGAGGGTGGTCATAAAACTGGGGTCGAAGCCGGTGCATCGAGATGATAGAGCATTGCCCTTCCATCTCGGCCAATCCAAATACATATTTAAGGATAGGTACGAAAAGGTCCACATTGGTCACTCCCATAAAGCCCAGTATATCCTGAGGAGAACACTTTATCAGATGCTTTAAGATCAATTTTGAATTGTACTGGCATCTCCGTTCATCATAGGCATATTCGGGTTTATTCATTTTTTGAGAAACCCTGCATACTACACCGCACCGTGCCTCAATATGCCCTGCGATGCGGTCAAGAATGTCCTCCCCCACAAAACCTATAGGGCAGATGATAACGCATCTTGCCAAAATTATTTAAGAATCTCCCCTTCTGATTTCATATTTTTCCATCTTATTGTAAAGGGTCTGCCGATCGATATCCAGTTCACGGGCAGCCTGGCTGACATTCCAACCGGCCGCTTCCAGGATTCTTCGAATATGTACTTTTTCCATCATCTTCAATGATCTGGGAAATGTCTCGGGTCCCATCTCCTTGCGGGAAAAGGGGAGGTCATTCGGCGAGATCTCATTGCCCTTTCCAATCACTAAGGCCCTTTCGATGATATTTTCCAACTCCCTCACATTTCCGGGCCAATCATAGTCCATCAGCAGTTTGAGAGCAGGGCCCGCTATTTTTGTCTCCTCTTTATTCATTTCCAGGCAATACTTGCGGACAAATGAGTCCGCTAAGAGAGGGATATCCTCCTTTCGTTCTCTTAGAGGGGGTACTTGAATGGCTATAACGTTAAGGCGATAATAGAGATCCTCACGGAATCGATTTTCCTGAATAGCCCTGCCCAGGTCACGATTTGTGGCAGCTAATATGCGGACATCCACCTCTATCACGTCTTCACCGCCTAAACGCTGCAATACCTTTTGTTGCAGCACCCTCAATAGATCCACCTGTGTCTTCATACTGATATCGCCGATCTCATCCAAAAAAAGGGTCCCTTTATGGGCCATCTCAAAACGGCCCTTCTTTGTGTGTTCAGCGCCGGTGAAAGCTCCTTTCTCATAACCGAAAAGCTCGCTCTCAAGAAGGGAATCCGGCAGTGCGCCGCAACTGACGGCTATGAAAGGCATATAGCAGCGATTGCTGTTTCCGTGGATTGCCCTGGCGACCAGTTCCTTCCCCGTACCGCTCTCCCCGGTGATGAGTACCGTAGAATCGGTGGGCGCCACGCGGGTAATCAGGTCAAAAACCTCCTGCATGACATCGCTTTTTCCTATTATTTCATCAAACTGATATGTTTCTTCCAGTTTTCTGCGAAGCAGGATATTCTCTAAGACCAATTCCTTGTGCGCCACTATTTTCTTAATCTGCATTTCTACTTCGTCAGGATCAAAGGGCTTTACCAGATAATCAAAGGCCCCTTCCTTCATGGCCTGGACGGCAGTATCCACGGCAGCATAGGCTGTCATCATGAGTATATCAGCCTCCAGGTCCATCTCTTTAAATCTTTTCAAAGTTTCGAGACCATCCATACCCGGCATTTTCAGATCCAGCAGAACCACCTCAAAGCCCTTTTCCCGGGCCATGGCAATGGCCTCCTCCCCGCTGGCTGCAAGGCCAACCTCATACCCATCCTCCATGAGCCAGTCTTTAAGGGATTCCCGCATTGCCGGTTCGTCATCAACCACGAGGATACGGGGTTTCTTTGTCATTGTCTGTTTCCTCCAGGCTTTACCCTAAGGTTGCAAACCGAATGGGCAAAAAACATTAGGGTTCATGATCTGTATTTTATATTTTTGAAAATAACCGATGCCTTTATAAACAAAAGGTATCTGCTCAATATTTGGGGGAACTCGAATTTATACGGACATCTCGAATAACGACCGGTGTCCGTCGAGGCATGCGGATCTCTTTTCAAAGATCCGCATGCCCCGCCATTATGGACTAACGCCGCTACTTATTGAGCTATTACAACAAAAGACTATTGCGCAACCGGCAGGCGAACCTTGAACTCACTTCCCTTTCCGGGCTCGCTTTCTACCTCTATTGAACCATTGTGCCTGGTGATAATTCCGTAAACAACCGAAAGGCCGAGACCCACGCCCTTGCCCTCCTCTTTTGTAGTAAAAAACGGTTCAAAAATATTTTTCAGGTCCTTTTGGGGTATGCCGCACCCTGTATCCGAAATCAAGACATCCAAAAATCCATCATCTCCGGGACAACTGGCCGTCAAGCTCAGGATGCCCCCTTTTGTCATGGCCTCAGAAGCGTTGCTCACGAGATTCAGAAGGGCTTGCTGGATCTGTTTGAAATCACATTTGACTTTGGGCAAATCCGGTTCGATCTTTTTCACCAGTCGAATCTCTTTCATCTCCAGATCATGGGAGATAAGGATCAGGGTCTTGTTTATGATGTCCTCGATATTGTGCTCCTCAATGGTCATTTTGGACTGGCGGGAAAAGGCCAGCAGGTTTTTTACAATTTCTCCGCACCTGGCTGTCTCCGATTCCATGGTGGTAAGATATCGAGCGATGTCCTCCATTCTTTCTGGACCCAAAAGATCCCGATCCTTGAGCTTCATCAGGAGCCTGACATAGGTGAGGACCGCAGAAAGAGGGTTGTTTATCTCATGGGCAATGGTGGCGGACAGTTTACCTAATGATGCAAGCTTTTCCGACCTGATGACCTGTTCCTGTACCTCCTTGAGTTCCTTGTAGGCCCTGTTAGCCCCCTCATATAGCACGGCATTACGCACGGCCATTCCTATCTGGTTTCCGACAGCCGTGAAGAATTCCACATAATCCTCTGAAAACTCCAATTCGGAACGACTGCATACGCACATCACCCCCACTGGCTCCCTTTTTAAGACAAGGGGTATATAGACGGTGGACTTGATTCCTTCTTCGGCAATGGAGTCCACATAAGGGTCTTCGGACCGCAACCAGTTGTCCACAATCTCTGTTTCGCGCGTAAGAACAGTTTTTCCCAGACGACCGTCTCCCACCCGGCGGGATCTCATATGGGCTTTTTTAATGAATCCGGCCGAAAATCCTCTATGGGCAGCCAGATTAAGGATCTCTTTCTTATCGTCCAGCAGATAGATACGTACACAGTCAGGCCCGGGGATCTTCTGCATCTCATCAATGGTACTGTTCAGGACCTCTTTTAGATCCAGGCTGCTGCTGACCGTCAGGGAGATGGCATTTAAGGTGGCAAGCCTGACATTTTGCCTCTTGACCTGCTCCTGGGCGCTTTT
>JAFDAP010000191.1 GCA_019313765.1 Deltaproteobacteria bacterium
CCGGAAGATCTCTCTTTGGAAGACACGGAAATCTCGGCTGCTACCGAAACCGGGGACGAGGAAGATGCGATTTCCCTGGATTTCAGTGATCTTTCCATCGAAGAATCGGAATCAGATCAAGAGACCGTTGTGGAATCTGCAGAAGAAGACCTGGCAATGGATATTGATGATTTATTGCTCGATGAGGCTGAGCCTGAGGAGGAAGTTTCTTCAAAAGGGATTGCATTGGATACAGGGGAATTGGTCACTACGGAAATTGACATAAAGAAGCTTCAGGACTCGGAAGACACGGAAGATTTTGATCTGGAATTAGAGACATTGGAACCGGAAGACAAGTGATAAAATCGCCTTCGCGATTTTATTACGAAGCAGGCATGGACTTTTCAATGGCAAGCGCTACAAGTCCGCTCAAAGCATTAAGCAACATCAGGTCCTCTTTTCGAAATCCGTAGGGTGCCCGAATCGAATCAACATAGATGACACCCCATATTTCTGAATTGCTTACCATGGGAACACACATGACGGAGCCCATTTGCATTGTGCTCGTGCTGTCTGATAAGTCATCAGGGTTTTCATAGTTTATGTTGGACATCCGGATCGGCTTGTGATCCCTAAGGACCTGGTTCACTACTGATCGGCTGTAAATCTCACTGCCTTTCGCTATACCCTCTCTTGCATTGGAAATTACTTCCCTTATTTCCTTTTTATGAATGTCGTAAAGCAGGACGGCTGCCGTGTCTATCCTTGGCAGGGTTTCCATGAGGTAATCCACAACCTTTTCGAGAAAAGCATAAGTGTCCAGTGACTTTCTGAGAAGTTCTGATACCTTGTAAATCAATTCAAGGTCCTTGCTCGATCGAGATCGTCGTTCTCTGGTTTTTTGGTCGTCTTCACCGGAATCGTCTTTGTGTTGCCGGGCCTCTGAGATTTTAGCATCCAAACCCTCAGTCGGGGGAAGTTCATCCAGCCGGATAACGGTATGTCCGATGGAGATGATATCTTTTTCCTCCACCTCAAAACCTTCGCCCGGTGCAATCGGCTCACCATTGATCATTGTGCCGTTTGTGCTTCTTAAATCCTCAACAAAGAATTTTTTACCGATTCTGAAGACTTTCAAATGTTTTCGAGAAATGGCACTGTCTTTTATTTGAATATCATTCTTGACTGACCGGCCGACAAAGGCCGTCTCTCCCTTAAGTTCAAAATTTCGGCCTAACATGGCTCCTTTAATCACTACAAGCCTGGGCATAACAGATTCCTCAACTCGTGATTTGCGCCGACATGCTTCAGATCTTTTGATCGATTTCAAATTCCGTGTAATATTTTATCACTTTATCATCAAATTTCAATCTTTAGTTTCATATTACCTGGTCCTGTCATGATGCATATTGTCCTTGCTTACAAATTGATACTACAGTAAAATCATTAGAGCTTCGCTTAACGGGTGCAAAGTCCACACACCTGAGATGACTTTAAGCCTAACTTTTTGAAAATTTAATAAGATGTCACAAAAATGATCATGAAAAAACCTGAAAGGAGGGAACACATGTTTGATCTAATTAAAAAAACCATGTTCACAGGTTTGGGCCTGGCCTTTTTGACAAAAGAAAAAATTGAGGACATGGCAAAAGGTTTTGCTGATGAGGGAGAGATCAAGAAAAAGGACATCAAAAAATTTATTGATCAACTTTCAGAAAAGTCGGAGGAGGCCAGGAAAAAGGTAGATGGTCGAATAGAAAAGATAGTAAAGGCCGCCCTCGAGAAGATGAATCTTGTCTCCAGAGACGATTTTTTGAAACTGGAAAAGCAGGTGAAACAGTTGCAAAAGGCGCTGAAGGAAGAGAAGGCAAAAAAGTAAAAAGGCGCGAAGCGACTTTTTACGAGGTTTTTAAGAATAGATGCTGAGTATCCGGAAAATTGGCGTGATTGGACGTACCTACCGTCATCTCAATCGCTACAGACAGATCCTGCGCGTGCTCTTTAAATACGGTTTCGGGGATCTTGTAGACATCCTGAAGATAGAGCAGTACCTGGAAATCGGCCTCCAGATGATTTCCAGAAAACGGCGGGAGAAGATTGAGAAGCTGACAAGGGCCGAGAGGGTCAGGCTGTCTTTAGAAGAACTCGGCCCAACTTTTATCAAGCTGGGACAGATCCTTTCAACACGCCCGGACCTGATTCCCTTGGAATATATAAAGGAACTTTCAAAACTCCAGGACCAGGTCCCGCCGTTTCCCTATGAGGATGTCAGGGAAACCTTGAAATCAGAGACCGGGAAATTCCCGGAAGAGCTATTTGAGCGCTTTGACGAAACGCCCCTTGCCGCCGCTTCCATCGGCCAGGTGCACAGGGCAACACTAAAGGATGGCGAGGAAGTTGCAGTCAAGATACAACGGCCCGGCATCCGGAAGACCATAGAGGTTGATCTTGAAATAATGCTCCATTTGGCCGGTCTTATGGAGCGGCATCTGGAAGAGTTGGAGGCCCACCGGCCGTCCCGGATCGTTGATGAATTTGCCCGCAGTCTTGAAAAGGAGATTAATTACAGCGCCGAGGCATCACATATCGAGCGTTTTGCCAGGCAGTTTATGGACGATGAAACGGTCTATATTCCCAAGGTCTTTCGTCAAATGAGCACGAAACGTATCCTGACCATGGAGTATGTCGACGGTATCAAGGCCTCGGAGGTGGATCGTCTTCGAAAGGAGGGTTACGATCTACCGGAAATTACGAGACGCGGTGCGGATTTGATCATGAAGCAGATCTTTGACCACGGTTTTTTCCATGCCGACCCACATCCGGGAAATATCCTTGTTTTACCGAATAATGTTATCGGGCTGGTTGATTTTGGAATGGTGGGGCGTATCAGCCGTCAGGAGAGGGAGGCATTTACCGATCTTGTCACACAGGTTGTGCGCGGGGATGAAAAAAAGGTCGTGGACGCCGTTTTGAATCTCACCTATTACGAAAAGGACCCGGACAGGAGCGAATTTGAAAGGGATCTGGCCGAATTTATTGACCAGCATCTATATTGTTCTTTGAAGGAATTGGAAATTGGAAAGCTGCTTCAACAACTCCTGGAAATACTCACAAAGTATCGCCTGAGGTTAAAACCGGATCTGTTTCTTATGATGAAGGCGCTCAGCACGGTCGAAGGGCTTGGCCTCATGCTGGATCCGGATTTTGAACTGATAAAACGTGCCGAGCCCTTTATCCGACAGATACAGTTGCGCCGGTTTAACCCAAAAACTATAGCCGGAGATATGATTGACACCGGTGCCGAGTTGTTCACCCTTCTGAAGGAAATCCCAAGGGAAGTGCGTACAATCCTCAAACAGGCCAGAGAGGGCAAGGTAAAAATAGAGTTTGAGCACAAAGGGCTTGAACCGATGCTTTTCACCCATGACCGGACCAGCAACCGCATTGCCTTTGCCATCGTTCTGGCAGCACTCATTATCGGGTCTTCCCTCATCATCCTTTCCGACATCCCTCCGAAATGGAACGATATCCCCATTATTGGTCTTGCGGGTTTCATTTTCGCAGGTGTTATGGGGTTCTGGCTCCTAGTATCAATCCTGAGGCGTGGAAGGATGTAGGAAGGCTATGTGATTTCAACTAATCCGACATCACAGACCATTTCAGGCCACCCAATGTTTGATAACCTCGTAAAAAGTCTCTCCCACTTGTCATTTCGAGCCCCACAATGCGGGACTAGAAATCTTTAACGTGTAACCAATTGAAAATATAAGATTTCTCCCGGAGCCTGCCCTGAGCGTAAATACTAAGATTCCTCGCGCAGTTTATCCCGCCAACGGGGCGGGGCTCGGAATGACAGAAGCGAAGGGGTCGAAATGACAGATTCATTAAGTACGACTTTTAACGAGTCCGTCAATTTTTGGTTTGTTCAATATTCCTTGAATTCAAGGTCCATGTGGCCGGTTTTCTCCTTGATACGGGCAAGGATTTCATCCCTTCTATTTCGGGCCCATTCCGGGTAATCTGCATCCCATCTTTCAGGTGATGGTATATACATGATTGATGAGGTTTTTAACCCTGGATCGACCTGAAATTCTATAGACTTTTTACCCTCCATGTATTTTATATATCGAAAGGCGATAAGCAGGTCGTATTGTTCAGATTCCGGCTTTTTGGGTCCATCCCCCGAAACAATTGACTTTTCCTCTTCCTCAGACGCCTTATCTTTGGATTCCGGGCCAGGCCGGCCGGTCACGATCTTTTTCTCATCAATCTGTTGGATCCGCGGTAGATGCCGCCCGCCGTCAAATGGTGTCTTAAGCCAGAGGTCTACGATCTCAAGGGCCTGTTCGGATGAAATCATTCTCGCCCCGAGCGACAGCATGTTCGCATCATTGTGCTTTCTTGCAAGGAGCGCGGTTTCTCGATTCCAGCAGAGCGCGCAGCGGATGCCGGGGACCCTGTTGGCCACCATGGCTTCGCCGTTTCCCGAACCGCCCAGAACAATGCCCCGATCATAATCTCCTTTGCGAACCGCTAAGGCTACCGGGCGGACAAATCGGGGATAGTCAACGGGCGCGTCAGAATGGGTGCCGAAATCACGAAACTGTTCCCCTTTTTCTTTGAGGAATTGTTTGATCTCCTCTTTATAATGGTATCCGGCGTGATCAGAACCAATTGCGATTTTCATTTGGTCTCCCTTATGTTTGAGAAAATCCTTTTAATAATTTCAACACCTCAATTTCATCCAGCTCACACCACTTTTCATA
>JAFDAP010000192.1 GCA_019313765.1 Deltaproteobacteria bacterium
CGTATGTCAGGTCAATTCCAACGGGTTACACATACGCCACAAATGGACACATCTTGATAAAAATGTCGCAATCCCTTCGTATGTCAGGTCAATTCCAACTGACAATCCGCGACTTAATTATCGACCTGCTCAAGCAGTCGCAATCCCTTCGTATGTCAGGTCAATTCCAACCGGCAAAATCTCCATATGATATTAAAAAATGAATCAACATTGGTCGCAATCCCTTCGTATGTCAGGTCAATTCCAACTTAGCACTGGTGATGCAACAATCGAAAGCGGGTTGTTGGTCGCAATCCCTTCGTATGTCAGGTCAATTCCAACCCGTTTTTACAGCAATTAGTATTAGAGTGTTTTTCAACGGTCGCAATCCCTTCGTATGTCAGGTCAATTCCAACCACGGCCTCTATATTTGCAAATAAATCGAACTGTTAGCAAATGCTTTTTGCGAACCTTTTGGTAATTTTTGCCCATCACCTCTACTCACCCCCTTTCAAGCTCTTCACATCTGCTTCAACCTGTTGATCTAAAAGCAAAAATCATTTCTGCGCGGACCTAAAACAATGCAAAATCCGGATATACAGTAATATCAAGATGTTATCATTCTTACGAATTATCACGGCGAGGTTCGCGGATTCAGAGCACATAGTACTCTTCATCCGGATCAACAAAAACCCCCTGACCGATGATTTCTACTGTTCCGGCGCACTTTTCGCAGAGGGGAAAGTATTTGACCCCGTCTTCATATGCCTCAATCAGTTCTTCGATCCGTGCCTTCATTTCGGTAAAACGCCTGTCATCCACATCTACCTCAAATATGGATTTCTGCACGCGGGTTCCGTAATCTTTGACAACCTTTGCCACCCTGTTCAAACGGCGGGGATCTGCAATGTCATATGCAACAATCGTATTCATATTAAATCACCGCATAATCGAGCTGGGTAATTTTCAGGCCAACTCCGGACAGGCTCACCTTGTTCATGCATGGGGAACAGATTTTGTATATCCGGACGGCATCGCTCGATAAATCAAGGCTATCCCTGCAATACCTTCTGATCCTTTTAAGGGCTACGTCATCGATATCGCATTCAAAAACCGACTTCTGGGTATTGAGCCCAAATTCTTTTAAAAACTTGTGGGTCTTTACCAGTCGTTTTGGATCGGTGATATCGTATGTGACAAATGTGATCATTTCAGCAAAAGCGGCTGATACACTTCAACCTCTCCCTCGATAACCTTTCTGAAACGCCCCGCCTGAAAAATAATGGCATCTCCGTAACTGAGTTGCCTTGCCGCAAGCGGGTAATAGAAAGTAGTGGTCAACTTTTTTTCAAATGCGTCAATCACCCTTTTGAATGCCTCAGAACTGAGCTTTACAGGATATTTCCCTGTTACCTGTTCAGCAGGGACCGGCCCTGCTTCCATCCGCTGCTCAGGAAGATCAAAACAGTCTGAGTCTGCATCATTCAAAGAGATCAATCCGATTGGGTCGGAAGTAATATCCGGGGGATCACCCGGTTCAGGCTGGTTTGACCTGGCCTCCACCGGCACCTCAATATGGAAATCTTCCTTTTGAAGTATCTTGAGGTTGAAAAGAGACAGGGTAAGGGTATCTGCAATAATTGTACGAAACTCCTCCATCAGATCCAGCACAAGAGAATAGCGCCCATAGTCGACGGAATGCAGAAATCCGGGATACGGGTCCAGGCCCGCCACACGCACTGCTGAATAAACCCTGTTCATGAGAAAGGTATAAAGCAAGGAAAGAACAGAATTGACCGGATCGGTGGGAGGCCTCCTTACTCTTTTGCTGAACCCCATATCCTCGACAAAGCCGTGCCGGAACCCCTTAAAAAAGAGTGCACTCCCGCGGCCTTCATACCCACGAACGCTGTTAATACTGTCTGCGTCCGGCACTTTAGGCAGCAAATCCTGGATCTCCCTTGCCATAATCCCTGCCTCCGGTATCTTGCGGCTCCGCTTGATACGCATGAGGAGCGTGGCCATGTTGGACAATTTCCCAGCCACGATATCCCGGGCCAGGGCAAGGCCAAAATCTGGGGCATCCAAAAGGATGTACTGGGCTTTGTGAAGGACCACCTTTTTCGACTCAGGCGCCGCAAGCCGGCCCAAATACCGGCCATACCGTGTAAGAAACACGGTATCGATATTATTGCGCATGAGTTGGCACATGGCATTGTGGGTTATCTCAATATTACCGAACAGCAACAACTGATCCAGCTTGTAGGTGAAAAGGGTGTTATATATACCAGAGCCCTTCTTTACCAGCAGGTGCCGCCCCTCTTTTACAATCCGTGCTCCCTGTGTCTTTACATATACAATCATGTGCCGCCTCCTTTTAGCGCTATGTTAGGAGGCGGCCCCAATCTATTCAACGACTGCAACGTTGCTGTATTCAATTGTCAAAGAACGATTCAGCCTCTTACGGAAGAATGGGAAAATGAAAGAAATCCCTTACCTGCACAAAGTCAGAGACTGTTTCAAATATTGAAGTAATTGCATGTTCGGTAATGGGCCTAATACCGTGTGCAAGAATGGATTGATTTCTGTTGAAGGTGATTTTTTTAAGTTCTTCTTGTCTATCAAAATATTTCTTCCCGGCATCATGGCCCTTAGCATTTAGATATTCAAAGGTTGCTGTAAGAGGTAGTTTGAGAAGGCGGCTGCCCGGATCACAATATTTTCTTACAAATTCATCTCTAAGTTTTTCCGGGATTAGCTCTGCTTTGACCTTTCCGTTGGAACAGCCAGCCACTTCTTCAAAGCACACCTGCCCGTATAGCTCAAGCGCCCTGTAAATCCTGGCCGTGGCATCATCGAATCTCTTGTCCATGATCCTGCGCCCGGCATTATTCAAAAGATCTTCAACCAGCACGAAATTCATTCTTCTCATGTTATGGGTATCTTTAACAATACGATTCAAAAAGTCCATACATCCCTGCACCTGATCCGAAAACTCCTTTAAATCACCGGCCGGATAGGCTTTAAGGTATTCCTCCAACGCAAGGAGCCCTTTTTCAAGGCGCTTGAATGCGGTCTTGTGATTAAACTGCTCCCAAAACAGAAATCCCGCGGCCACAGGACGAACAAATCGAAAGTACTGCTCGATCTGAAGTGGCAGTTCCCTGGCGCAGCTCTCGATGATTTCAAGGACAGCACCAAATCGGCGCCGGTTGAAAAGTGTGATCACCTGACGGCGCTCTTCTTCAGCGAAAATGGACCAGGGACTCATCTCTGCAAACATTTTTTCATGACCATCTATGACAGTCCCTACGCCATCCTTGTTTCTGCGGTCCCCTCCCACATAATTGAACCTGTAATGATACCCGGCAGTTGCCAGGATAAGCGCTGCCGTCATTACCTTGGTCCCGCCAGTGTAATCCACCATAATATCATCTGAAGATACACCCATTCTTCTCACACGATCCAAACACCGGTGTGCAGCTTTATAACACTCAAACATCAAATTCGGGTCTTCGGTAATCTCAAATTCGGCAACAGGTTTGAAGTCAAGCTGCTTGAAAACGTCACCAGGCAGGGTCACGGAATCGTGGGAGGCGAGAAAGACAACCCGCTCCGGGACATGGGTTTTAAGACTTTGTATCAGAGGTTCCGGTGACCCGCCGAGGGACATGATCATGATTTTTTGTTTGTTCAATTCTTTCACAAACCTCCCTGATTGGACTGGGATCTACAGCTCCCCAAGAATTCCCTTTGTCTTTTGGACCTTAAACCACTGTTTCTTGGAACAATCTTTCTTTTTCCATTTGCCCTGGGAAATCCAGTATTCTTTAAGTGCACCGGCTAACCGGGTCCTGTTTTCCTCGCTGAAATCATCCACCTTTCCAAAGATTTCAACGACCCTTTTTTCTGTAATGGACGAATCATGCAGTTCTTCTATATCTCTCTCTTCAGGGGACATGGCCTCAAGTTCGGCCCTGCGCTTTTCCTCTGCCTGGCTCTTCTTCTCTTCTTCTTTTCGCCGTACTTCAGCCGCCTCTGCCGCTCTTTTTGACTTTTGTGCGGCCTTCTCCTTTGCCTGGACACCACTTTCAATCTCCTGAATGGAAAAGGGCCAATCCTCCTCCGCCCGAGATTCAGGTTTCAGGTCAACAAACTCCAGTTTCGCCCAGCCGAAAGGATACAGCCCGTTAGCGAGGGTTCGTGTTGTTCCGTAAGGCATATTCTTGCGGGTTCTTGGTTTTCTGACCCCGTCGAGAGTAATGCATTCAACGTGTGAGAAATGCCCTATTCGAACCAGTGTTTCATTTGTTTTGAGGTTCGCTATTTCCAGGCACATCGGTGCGATTTCCTGTCTGATTTGATCGGCACGCCTGGAACTGTAAAACTTGCTGTATTCTTCCTTGAATTTTGGCACATAAAACCTGTACATAGAATCAATGACAAAAGAAACGTCAACATTCTGCCTGTGGAGCAAAAAAGGATTCAGTGAAAACCGCAATGGATAAACCACCTTTCCCCCGGTCTGGCACAGGTTCGCTGATACTTCCTTGTATCCTTTCGGAGTAGGCGACTTGTCTTCCTTTAAAGGATATTCTTCTGCTTCAACAATTAATGAGCCAAATTTATCCAGAGACACATCAGACAATTTCAGATTCCGCATGGGATCTTGATTTATTTTGCCGAATATTTTTTCATTGTATCCGGAATCATTCGACTTTACTCCTGCTGCCTCAACAAAATGGTTCG
>JAFDAP010000193.1 GCA_019313765.1 Deltaproteobacteria bacterium
GCCTTTAAGGCTGCTGCCGTGGCGTCCTGAACACATGAGGCGACATCGGTCGGCCTCCTGACACAACCGGCCCCGTAAATTCCGGTCTTCTCGGGATCATAGGTCAAAAACCCGTATTCATCATATGAAACATCGGGCACAGTATCTATATCGATCTTGTTTGGGACCATTCCGGTCGCTAAGACAACCAGGTCAAAGCTCATTCGAATCTGTTCGCCCGTATTGGTGTCTTCTCCTTCAAGGAGCAGGTCGCCTGTTTCCTCGTCTTCGGTAATCTCTGCGATCTTGCTCTTGATAAAGCTGAGCTTTTCATCTTCCTGAACCTTAGTGTAAAAGTCCTCAAGCCGGTCAAGGGCACGGATGTCTATGAAAAAGATTGTCACATCGCAATCAGGATACATTTCCCTCAAGTATGTGGAATGCTTCATGGAGGCTAAACAGCATATCCCCGAACAATAAGGAAGATGGTTTTCGTCTCTCGATCCTGCACACTGTATAAAGGCCACATTTTTGGGCTCTTTGCCGTCCGAAGGACGTAATATCTTTCCCCCTGTCGGGCCGTTTGGAGAGGCCATCCTCTCCATCATTACATTGGTAATCACGTTTTTATATTCGCCAAAGCCATAGTATTCAACCTTGGAGGCATCATAAGGATCCCAGCCCGCGGCCCAGACAATGGCTCCCACCTTGAGATCAAAAGTAGTCTCCTTCATTTCCAGATCAATGGCATCGTATTCACATGCCTCCTTGCATTTCTTCCCGTCTTCGGTCCCTGAAATGGAAGGGTCCAGCACATATCTCATGGGGTATGCAAATTCCTGGGGCAGATAGGCCGCCTTGATTTTGTCCATACCGAAGTTGAAGGGGTTGTCTATCTCGGTCTCACATACTTCAGAGCATTTTCCACAGCAGGTGCATTTTTCATTGACATACCGGGGAGCTAATTTGACGGTCACATCATAGTCCCCTTCCTGTCCGGAAATACCTGTCACCTCGGCCATGGTAAAGAAACGTATCTTAGGACTCAATTTCATCCTTCTAAAATTGATCTCCAGTCCGCAGTTAGGCGGGCACAGCTTTGGAAAATACTGGTATAACTGGGTTACCCTTCCGCCCAAATACGGGTTCTTTTCGACCAAAACCACGTTATGACCGGCCTCGGCCGCTTCCAAGGCGGCGGTGATTCCGCTCATACCCCCGCCAACCACCAATATACTCTGGTTTGTCGTTTCTACATCTGCCATTGTATCCTCCAGGGTTGTATTTTTTTCATATTCTTGGGATTTGTAATGCCCTATTAATACAAAAAGCGTATTTCGTCAATAGCCATTTTTTCACTCACTTATGGTAAACGCGAAAATGTCCATTGACCAAATACGCTCTTAATTCGTGGCTATTCACTGGGATTGGTTTAGGTAAAACTGTATTTATTTGGAGAAAGGCCGGCACAGTGACCGGCCCTACTCCAGATTCAGATAATGAAATGCCACGGACATCAAGGGATGATGCCCGAGGCATATTCAATTGAGGTTAGAGGTTAGACACCGGGAATGTTCCACACATCTTTCTTGCTCATTTCCCATTCACCGGTTGCGGGATCCCATTTGCAATTGGCAAAGCAGTGCCAGTTTTCCTCATCCATCTTGGGAGTGTCAGACCTGAAGTAGTAGCCAGGCCATCTGGTCTCCTCTCGGAAGAGCATGGTCCTGATATGGGCCTCGCCCTGCCACATCCTCTGGATGTTCTCCCAGATCCTTTCCAGGGCGTAGACATCATCGGCAGCCAGTTTTTCGGAGTCTTCCCTCAGATACACAAAGAGCTCCATACCCCTCTCGAGAAGCGCCTTGCTGGTCTTGAATGCAGCGGTCACGCCGCCTGCATACTCGTCCATGATCTTCTGGAGACGGTCCATGAACTGGCGCCACAGGAGGTAGTTCGGGTTGACCGAAGGTTCCACGGTCAGTTTGTAGAACTCCTGATAGCGATCAAGAGGCGCTAAGATCTTGGCCTTCAGCGCATCTACCTGGGCCGCATCCACGTTCGGATCAGCGCCCTTTTCCACGATATACTTGATGGCTGCTTTACCGACGATACGTCCTTCTGCATGGGAACCGGAGGAGAACTTATGGCTGGATGCGCCGGAAGCATCACCGCATGCAAAGAGGGCATCCACCGTACACATATTGGCATAGCCCCACTTATAAGGCGTATCCATGTCCTCGGGCCCGCTCACCCATGCACCTGAGGCGCCGGAGTGGGAACCGATGAAGTAAGGCTCGCATGCCGCGATCTCGGAGTGTTTTTCCTCAGGCTTGATATTCAGGCCTGCCCAGAGATGTGCCTGGGAGATGGTCATGTCCAGGAAGTCTTCCCATGCCTCTGACTCGAGTTCCTTCATCTTCTTCTTGTAACCCTTGGGATCTTCCTTGAATTCATCGGCGATCTTGTTGATGGCCTCGGCGGTCTCCATGTAAAGGGGCCCTAAACCGGCATCCACATCCAGCATACCGAGATAGTTTCTCAGGTTGGCCGGGATCGGCTTGGCAAGGCCATAAGGTTTCCAGTTATTGAGTTCTTCTTTTCTAACGACCATGTACTCACCGCCACCTGCGCTGATTGCCCTCGCTTTGAAGAGCAGGAACCATGCGCCCACAGGACCGTATGCATCCTTGAACCTGACCGGGATAAACCTGACTTCCTGACATGTCATCTCAGCGCCGGCCTTAAGGGTGAAATAGGCGCTCGTGCCCGTGTTAAAGGGCGGATACCAGGAACGGCCGAAACCCTCGCCGACTGACCTGGGACGGAACACATGGACCGCGCCGCCCGCGGCAATAACCGTGGCCTTGGCCTTGAATACATAAAATTTCTCTTCACGGGTGCTGAAACCAACAGCGCCCACGCACTTGTTGCCGTCCATAAGAGGGTCGACAATAAACACCCTCTCAATGAGCTCGCCGCCTGCATCGGCTAAGGCATTCTTGGCGGCCTCGGCAATGATAATCTTGTAGGACTCGCCGTTGATCATGAGCTGCCAGCGGCCTTCATGCACATACTTGCCCTCTTCGTCCGTCCAGATCTTGAGACCCCACTTCTCAAATAGATGCACCGTGGAATCCACATGACGGGCAATGTTGTAAACCAGGTCTTCCCTGGAAATGCCCATAAGGTCCTGGCGAACATACCGGACATAGTCCTCGCAAGTGTTCTCACCGTCTCTGACACCCACATACTGGTTAATGGCCGAAAGACCCATGGCCACGGCACCGCTCCTGTCGGTGGCGGCCTTGTCAACCATGGTAACCTTCAGGCCGTTTTTCTTGGCCCAGTA
Source organism: Deltaproteobacteria bacterium (assembly GCA_019313765.1). Classification (GTDB taxonomy): domain Bacteria; phylum Desulfobacterota; class DSM-4660; order Desulfatiglandales; family Desulfatiglandaceae; genus JAIOSR01. The sequence continues at coordinate 3,332 of JAFDAP010000193.1, forward strand.
GGCTGCCTCCGTGGCAACACCGCATGCTCCAAAGCCCGCACCAACAATCAGGAGGTCGGTACTCACTTCTACTGTCTCATAATTTGCCATATCTATAATACCTCCTTATCTATGATACTGTGGGCACTGCATCGAGACCCAGTGATTCGGGTTCCGTTGCCAGGGCCTCGCTGTTAAGGTCATCATGAGTGGCATATCCACCCAACGGGTCGGCAGTGCCTTCCTCAATGGTCCTGATGGGGAACTTGAACCTTTTGATGCTGCCGTCGCGGAACTTGATCGTCCACATAATGTCCTCAGAACCCCTGAGCGGTACACAACTGGCTCCCAGAGGGATGAAGTCCGCATAGCCTCGGACGTCCATGGCCTGCTGGGGGCACAGCTTGACACAGCACTGGCATTCCCAGCACATGGAGGGGTCGCGGTTGTATGCCTTCATCCTCTCCACATCCAGCACAATCAGGTCGTTGGGGCAGATGTACATGCAAGCAGTCCTATCCTGCCCTTTGCAACCATCACATTTTTCATCAATTACAAAACTTGGCATTATTACACCTCCTAAATTAACAAAATTAAAGGTATTCAAAGTTTTTAATGGTTAAAAGACTCTATTTTGCACCTCCTTTCTCTGTAATATGTTTCAACGTTCATACATGAGGTATTTCAAAAAAAGCCGCGTTTGACAAATCGCGAAAGCGATTATATGAATTGAATCTTCTGTTAAATTTTACTTTGTGCTTTTTGGAATAAGCCCCCTTTTATATACAATTTTCACAAGGTGTCAAGAAAAATTGTGTAGAAATTTTCAAGATTTGCAGAAAAAGATGAACGGAATTTTGCTGTTCTTGTTTTTTAACGGAAGAATGAATTGTAACATCTTGTTAATTAAAGATTTTTTATGAAAATATTCAAAAAGATACGCTCTGATCACATCCGTACTTTTGCTTTATCACCTCCTCTATCTCTATCAGGAAAACGCCAAATGCAAAGTCGCCTCCAGCCAAAAATACGCTCTTAATTAACCCATCCTTTTCCGCACATGCGGATCAGTACCTCCCACCGGGAGCTTCCGGTTTTTTTTAAACAGTGTAAAGATTTCCAGAGCAATGTGTTGACTGAAGCGTTGACCACAGCATATATAAACTCATGACTAATAATCCCATGAGTTCAGGAACCCTGAGGTTAAGATATGGAATTAATCATTTTAGGATCAGGTACCGCCATACCCCTGAATCACAGGGCCTCTCCTTCACTGGCCCTTGTAATTGATGGTCAACTCATTCTTTTTGACATGGGACCGGGAACTCTCCGCCAGTTGACGAAGGCCGGGTTGAACCACGAAGATATCAGGAGGGTATTTATCACCCATTTTCACCCTGACCATACG
>JAFDAP010000194.1 GCA_019313765.1 Deltaproteobacteria bacterium
TTTGGACACGCTGCTACTATAGTGGAAGGGAAAAAGGGAACCGCGGCAGGGAAGATAGAACAGTTAAAAAAGGCGGGAATCCACGTGGCAGACGGACTGGATGATATTATCTCCATCCTTAAAAAAATTCTTTAAGAGGTAACCTATGCCAACACTTATAAGAACAGCACTCTTTGTTCCGAGTAACAGGCCTGATCGAATAGAAAAGGCCTTTGCTACTAAGGCTGACGTTATTATTATTGACCTTGAAGACGCGGTTCCCCTTGCCGAAAAGGAGAGCAGTCGACCAAATGTCAGGGAAAATGTAGCCAAATTCGCAGACAGGATGATACTCGTTAGAACGAACGCGTTAGGCTCCGCTTTTATTAAAGGAGATCTGGATGAAGCCATAGTAGAGGGAGTTAACGGGATTATTCTTCCCAAGGTTGAAAAGGCAGATGACATTACTAAGATAAACACACTTTTGATCGAGGTCGAAAAAAACAGGGCCCTCCCTGAAGGTACGATCCGCGTCTTTCCATTGATCGAATCGGCTGCTGCCGTCCAGCATATTTATGACATTGTATCGACGAACACAAAACTCGATAGAATCTATACGGTAATGTTTGGCGCGGCCGATTACACCCTCGATATGGGGATAGAAATGACCATGGAGGGAAATGAACTTTTTTATGCCCGTTCTAAGATTGCAATTGCCTGCAGGGCCGCGGGCATTGCCCCTCCGATTGATAGTCCTTTTATGATTGATCTTAAAAACACGGAAGCATTGATTTCTGACGCCAGGCGGGCAAAGGAGTTGGGATTCCAGGGCAAACTGGTGATTCATCCCAATCAGGTTGAGCCCTGCAATCGAATATTTTCCCCCCTCCCTGAAGAAATCAAAAAGGCGGAAAAGATCGTTAAGGCCTTTGAAGAGGCTGAGGCTGCGGGTATGGCAGCGATTCAGTTAGAAGGAAAGTTTATTGACTACCCTGTAGTAAAAAGGTCTAAAGACATTTTGGCATTAGCCGCTGCAATTGCCAGGAAACGGTGATTGCGTTATTACGGAGATTCTTATGAGTGAATTTATAAAACTCGGCATAGATCTTGACAGGTGCACTGGTATTGAAAAATGTGGGGAGTGTGTCAGGGTCTGCCCTGTCAATATTTTTTCATCGAACGGTGATTATCCGAAGGCGGTAGAAGCAAACGAGGATGAGTGTACCCTTTGCGATCTTTGTCTTCAAGCCTGTGAGGTAAATGCAATCAGTATTCGTAAATTGTACGAGTAATAACTCAAATCATGCAAACTACATCCACAATATCTCAAAAACTGGCTCAATTTTTCTGCTCCCTTAGGTACGAGGACCTGCCGGATGACCTGGTCTACCAGCTAAAAACGTTTTTTTTAGACTGGCTGGCCTCGGCCTTTGCCGGTGTTTCTCAACCCCCTACCCGGAGTATGCTTTCCCTTGCAGAGGACATGAAAGGATCTTCGGAGGCGACTATTATTCCAACTAATAGCAGGCATTTATCTCTGATAGCAGCCCTGGTCAATGGGGCCTCCTCTCATGTGAGGGAAATGGATGATCTCCACCGTCAATCTATCTTTCACCCTGCTGCATCCATACTACCGGCTGTCTTTGCGGCGGGTGAAAAAGGGCATGTATCCGGTCGTGATCTTATCCTTGGTATTCTCACGGGATATGAAACCGGGATAAGGGCCGCCTTAGCCGCTGGTAAGAGTCATTATGAGTACTGGCATACGACGGCAACCTGCGGCACATTTGGCGCGGCAGCAGGGGCAGCAAAGGTCCTGGGTTTAGATACAGGTCCTTTTGTATGGGCCCTTGGTTCTGCCGGGACCCAGAGTTCGGGTCTGTGGGAATTTTTAACTGAAGGGGCCATGAGCAAACAGCTTCACCCCGGCAAATCATCCATGAACGGGCTTTTGGCCGTTTTATTGGCGCAAAAGGGTTTCACCGGTTCAAGCCGTATCTTTGAAGGGGAAAAAGGATTCCTAAAGGCCACATCCGATGACTACGATTTGGATATCCTGACTGACGGATTAGGGGAGACCTTTCATACGGCAAGAAATTCCATAAAATATTATGCGTCTTGCGGGCATACCCATTCCGCTATTGAGGCGGCCCTGAGGGCCTGGAGCGATAAACACGCGGATGTGAAAGATATACAATCCGTAACCATTCATATATATCAGGAGGCCCTTGATCTACTGGAGGCCGTAGAGGCTAATACACCCTATCTTGCCAAATTCAATCTGCCTTTTTGTGTTGCCACGGCGCTCAATTTTGGACATGTTGATTTAGATGATTTCACAGATGAAAGGCTCGATAACCCTGAAATACTTCGACTTATGGACATTATCTCTTTTCAAGCAAATCCGGAACTCACCCGGCTATATCCCCATAAATGGCCTTCCCGGGTGGAGATAGAATTGGCAAATGGAAAAAGATATAAAGGATATTGCGAATACCCAAAGGGAGACCCGGAGAATCCATTTTCCGAAAAGGAACTGATCGGCAAGTTCAATAAACTCTGCGGAAATATAATAACAAAAGATGAAATAAATAGAATTACAGATTTAGTCTTGACCCTTGAAAAAGTAGATGATGTAGCCGAAATATTTAATGGTTAAGTTTTATAATTTTTTTGGATGCCAATGAAAACAATACCAAGTCAACAAATAAACCCGGCTATTTTTTCGCGTGCTGATCAAACAGGAGGCCAAAGTGCTTTCAGGTCCGTTACCCTGGTCGATCAGATCGCCAGGGCACTGAAAGATGATATATTGACCGGGAAACTTAGAGGTGGTGCCCAGCTCCTTGAAGATAGATTGAAAAATGAGTTTGGTGTTAGCCGTACTCCATTAAGGGAGGCATTCAGGGTCCTGGAAAAGGAAGGCCTTATTGAGATCCTGCCCCGTAAAGGCGCATTTGTAAAAAGAATTAGCAGACAGGACATTGAAGCGAACTTTCCCGTCCGGGCCATCCTTGAGGGACTTGCAGCCCGTTTGGCTTATCCAAATCTCGCTAAACAAGATATCGAGGAAATGGAAGAGACCTTTGAGTATATGAAAGAGGCGGTAAAAAAAGAGGATTTCAGAGGCTACTCAATGTATCATGTTGCATTCCATGAAATCTTTATCAATGCCTCGAAAAATGAAACCTTGATCACCCACCTCCGCAATCTGCGTATGCATACATTGTGGCATCGTTATACATATCAATATTATAAAAAGGATTTTAGAAATTCTTTGATGATTCATCGTAAGATTATAGATCTATTTAAAGAGAAAAAGGTCTCTCCGGAAGAGATAGAAAAGGTAGTTCGTCAGCATATTGAGGTAGCCCTCGGCCCTTTTCTCTCTGCCATGGAGAAACTTGAATAGTAATCGTTCACGGTTCAAGGTTCAGGGTTAGACTGATGAAAGAAGACTTCAATTCTGAGTCCAACGCGAAATTCATTAGATTCTTAGCATGCCTCAAGCGAGCTTGTACTGAAGTTAAAAGCAAAAATATGAAGAAAGTTATAAACCAATTAACCTTGAACCTCTGAACGCCTATCTCGAATACGGGGAATTAAGTTGCATATAGCAAAGAACTTAGAGAGTTCGGTTTTGGGTTTCTTAGATCGCATACCCGTCGTTTCATTTTATGCCAAAACCAGGGGATGGCCTTATGTCATCGCATGGTGCCATCGAATCGCCGGATTCATTTTAGTTGCCTACATGTGTTTTCATACCTATACCCTTTTGTCCCTTTCTTCTCCTCCTCTCTATGATGCCACAATGAAGATTTACGGATTTTTCCTCTTCACGATTTTAGAGTGGGCATTAGCGATACCGGTCATCTTTCATGCCCTCAACGGAGGCAGGCTGATCCTTTACGAAGGCTTTGAAATGAGGAACGATGGATCCATGATCCGCTATCTGTTGGGGCTTTCCGTTCTGTACGTAGCGCTTTTAGGAGTTTTAATGCTGATGGGCACCCAGAACGTATCCCCGGTTTTTTACTGGCTGACAATGCTTATTGCCGGTTTGATCCTTGCTTATGGGGTTGCATCGAAGTTTTGGAAAACTCGGCATTCGTTATTGTGGAAGCTTCAGAGGATTAGCGGTGCCTTCCTGCTTGTCATGGTACCGGCCCATCTCCTGTTCATGCATCTTAATCCCTCGGTTGGTAAAGAGGCGAATCTAATAATTATGAGGATGCAAAACTGGTTTATTAAATTTGTTGATCTAAGTCTGATTGTTGTGGTGATTTACCACGCCGGTTATGGACTAATATCTGTGGTAGGAGACTATATTTCTTTTCGGGTCTTCCGGATGGGATTAGCTGTCCTGGTCATATTAGGCATGGTGATCGTAGCCTGGGCCGGCATCAGGCTGACCATTTCCATTTGACCAAAATGGATTTTGCAACGTTAGGGTCAATGTCATTATATTAAACCGTAGCGCAGGGCTTCAGCCCTGCCGTATTGCACTGGTTCGCGGCAGGGCTGAAGCCCTGCGCTACATTGGAAGATGCCTGCGCCGGTTCGGGCCCTTAAGTTAATGACATTGACGTTAGGGTTCATGTTAAGCGTGTCAATAAAAATACGAGGTTTTTATGGGGAATAGATTTCGAATTAATTCAACTGAGCAGTGTGATGTCTTAATCATCGGAGGGGGTGGGGCTGGTCTGCGGTGTGCAGTGGAGATTTTCGAA
>JAFDAP010000195.1 GCA_019313765.1 Deltaproteobacteria bacterium
CCCCTTTCCCTATTATCGCCGTCTCAGGGACTATTATCGAACAGCTCGATGAGATAGACAAAATAGGCGCCGACTACTATATCGCAAAAGGGCCCATGGAACAAATGGAGGCTCACACCGGTGAATTCCTTGACAAGATAGAAAAACAGCCTTTTCCCCCGGAAAACGATGAAGCAATCCTGGAACCAGGGAAAATATATCCAAGGCAAGCGACAACGGAATTAATTGGTGTTATTAGTTTTCAGCGTGCAGTCATTGAGAGTATCGGGGTAGGAATCGTAGTAGTTGACAATGATGCCAAAATCATAAGCACGAATTCACTTGCCCTTGATATGATTAATAAAGGCGTTGAAAATGTCTTGAATCGTCCGATCAGGGCCTTATTTCCTTCAGAGGAACAGGCAAAAATAGTCGATGGGTTGAAGAGAGTAGTCCATGACCGGGAATTAAGAATGATCACCCTGTCAGTCACCATTGACTATCGAGAAATCCGAATGAATATCTCACTTCTTAAAATAGATGACAGAATAGATGGTTGGATTATAGGCATGGTGGATACGGAACAGCAGGTAGAACAAGTATAAAAACAAGTAACCGTTCATGGGTTCATGGTTCAGAGGTCCAGGGTTCACCAAAAACCTAAGCCATTATAAAAACAAAGTTAATGAAAGAAATGTAACCCTGAACGGTGGACTTTGAACCTGTGAACGATTGTAAAGACAATCATTTTACTATAGATAAGTGGGAGAATATAGAAATGAGCTCAGTAACAGATCGGCTGGCGGAAGTTAATAAGGAGTTTTGGCTGATTCTTTCTCTATTAACACTTGCCCTTATCATTAATTACCTTATCACAGCCCAAAACCTCGTTCTAGGTCTATATACTTTTCCAACTCTTTTTTCTGCCTATTTCTATGGCCGACGTCACGCCACACTGACAGCCTTCGCTAGCATATTCCTCATTGGTCTTATTGCCTATTTTAACCCACAATTATTTAAAGGAACCTCATCTGGCCAGTTTCTTGAAGGTCGCTGGTACGACATTACAGCTTGGGGAGGAATTTTAGTGCTCACCGCCTATGCTATGGGAACATTGCATGAACGACACGAAAGAAGAATAAAGGAACTGCGCCAGACTTACTACGGCCTTTTGCACATCTTACGTCATTTTGTTTCAAAAGATAAATACACCGAAAACCATTCCTACCGGGTTTCTATTTACGCCGCAAAGATTGCCAACCAATTAGGATTGAGTTATGAGCAGATAGAGGATGTCCGTGGTGCTTCATTGCTCCATGATATTGGTAAGCTGGATATTAGCCGTGAATTACTTTATAAGGCAGCACGTTTGACTGATGAGGAATACCATGAAATAAAAAAACACGTGGAGAAAGGGGCAGATGTCTTAGAACCAGTAGGCGGACCCCTCAGGCGGATTATCCCCATAATCCTGGCTCATCATGATAAATTCGATGGCTCTGGTTATCACCCAACAAGGAAGGAGGAGATACCTTTTGAAGCTCGCATTATCTCAGTTGCCGATGTATACGATTCCCTCACCAGCGATCGCCCATACCGTAAGGCCATGTCACCATTTGATGCTAAAGAAATTATTGTTAAGGGCTCTGGTACAGAGTTTGATCCTACTGTTGTTGATGCCTTTTTAGGAGTCTTCCGCAAAGGAGAGATGGAAGTTCCAGAGCTTGTGTTGTAATGCATTAAATTTCGTGTCTTGACTTAATCAAAATTAGATATGAAGATAATAATTGAAGTAGCAGCAATTTGAACAGTTAAACTTGGAGGTTAAAATGATATTAAAAAAAATGAAGAAACGTTTTGGCGCTTTAGCATTGAGTAAAGACTTTGTAAAGGTTGAACAGATTATTGAAGCACTAACTATTCAAGTAAGGGAGAATATTGAAGAAAAAAAGAATAGACCCATAGGTGAAATATTGCTTCAATTGGGTTACATAAACTCTCAGGAGATAAAAGAATTGCTTGAACCAAGGTTTGAGCAACGCTTTGGTGAAGTTGCAGTGTCGAAAGGGTTTATCACATTAGGACACCTCGTTCAGGCAATGACAACTCAAGTACATGAGGAAGCAAAAAGTGGAGATCATAGGCTTTTAGGTGAAATATTAATCGATCTTGGTTTTATGACCGCATCACAGGTTAATGAAGTTCTTAATGACATGAAGAGGTAATATGAATAATGTAATAATATTTACTTCTAAAAAATAAAGCATATATTATCACTACTTGATTCAAAACCACTTCAGAATAGTGACGTTTCCATTTGGTATCCTTAAATCCTTTTCGGTCACGATTTCTGTGAAATTCGCTCCTAAAATCATCTTCCTCAGATTCATGTATAGTCACCCGTCCATTGAGTATTAAGATGCCAATAAATTCAAAGCTGCCAAAGCTATTGTTGACTGAATGGGTATTGAAATTTTTAAAGGAAGCGGGGCGAAGCTTTTTAGACTTCAGCCCCGTTGTTGATTGCATTATCCGTGCAGGTTATCAATCCACCTCATGGCCTCCACATCGCTGACTTTTCCGAGATATAGCTGAGTGGTTGATAAATTTGAATGACGTAATATGACCTTGCTGACGATTTCAAGCGGAGTACCGGCGCGACTCGCATAAGTGGCGGCATGCCTTCTCAGATCATGGGGCCTCAAATGAATACCGACCAACTCACCGGCCTTTTTCACAATAATCCTGGCGGCAGCATATGTTATCGGAAAAATCCTGTCATTGGGCTTGATCTTATTGTCTCTAATATATTTCTTAAGCCTATCAGCTACTTTTTGCGGAAGAAAAACCACCTCAGTCTCTTTACCGCTTTTGGGGTCCCGGATGATTACTTTGCGGTCTTCAATATCTATGGGGATGAGTTTCAAAACTTCCCCGATTCTCATGCCACCGCGTGCCATTAGTTCCAAGATTAAGCGGTTTCTTGGGTTTTGTGTCCTGAAAATGATCTCATCGACAGCATCTTTTTCGATAATTTTCAATTGATTCGGCTTGCCTGCCCTGAAAAGCTTCTTCAAAGCCGGAGTGTCACAAGGATTTTGAAAATCTGGATCGATTGAGATCTTGATGAAATTGAAGAAGGCTGAAAGGAGGGTATAACGTAATTTTTTGGTGGTCTGTTTTGTCCCTTCTGATATCTTGGTGAGAAAAGACAAAATATCTTCCGTGGTTATGGATGTCAGTTCTATGTCACCGAAATAACTTTGAAAACTGGTTAGGATGATTTCATAATTCCGCAGTGTATTTTTTTTTGACGTTCATCCTCTGGTAGTTAAAAAAATGCGTGATGCCTTGAAATATTTTCATGATACACCTCCATTTTTAAGGTTAATAAAATTTGACTTCACCCACTAAAACTGGCTAATATTAACACTACCAAAAGAATTCTAAAATAAATTGTGGTGATTTCTGATTGTTGTTGTATACAGAATGCATGAACTTGGGAAAAGCAAAGAACAAGGCAAACCGGACTCAGTTTTAGGGTTATAAAATAGTCAACAAATGGAATGGTATACTGAAATTTGGAGAAATTTCAGTAAGGCAACAAATACCATGCGGATTTAATAGTTTGCTGTGTTCTGTCTCAATTTCAAAGCCGAAAAAATTATAACTTATATTTGTAAACTTGATAAAAGTTTAATAAAATCAAAGAATTGACTATGGGGCAAGAAACCTTTATTTCAGGAGTGATCACGAACACCACAGTATATAGTGGCACTTCCCTGCCTTCACTTCAGCCCTGCCTTTCGCAGGGCGTTAACAAGGCGCTCCAAGTCCACCTGTTTCTTAAACGGAACCGTCTTTGCAAAATACCCGAGAGAGAACTTGGGCTGAATCGTAACGACTTCTGCGGCTTCAGCACGGGCATCCTCCTGGCGTCCTGATAAACTGTAAGACGCTGCTAAGACAACGTGGGCAAATAGGTTTTTGGGCTCAGTATGGAGCGCTTTCCTGCATGCAGTGATCGCTTCCTCATAGCGCCCCGTTATGATATAGACCATGCCTAAGCTATATAAGTAGAAGCTTTCAGGGATTGGGTTGAGACGTATTGCCTTCTTAAACAATTGAATAGCTTCCTCTGGCCTGCCCGCATAGTAAAGAACCCTGCCCAAACCAGCATGGTTGTCAGCCGAATTGGGATCGAGTGCAAGAGCCCTCTCCGCTTCGGCGATGGCGTTCTCATACTGCCTTTTCTGAAGATAAATACCGCTCAATATACGGTGAGTTGTGGGCAAGGAGTCATCTATGTTCAGGGATTTTTGCGCCAGTTCAAAAGACCGCGCCAGAGACTCCTTCGGTGATTTGCTTGAGCGGAACCAGACATCCATGAAGTAGGTATAAGCCAAGAGTGCGTATGGTGCTGCATAATTCGAGTCTAAGGCAATGGCTTTCTCTGCCATTTGCCGGCTCATAACATTATCATCCTTATTCATGCTCCTGGAATGTTCACGTCCTCTTAAGTACTTTAAATAAGCCTCGAGGTTATCTGTGCCTTTTCCCATTAAACGGGCCTGCTCCCCTTCGGTAAGTTTCACTTGCAGGGCTGTTATTACCTTCAGCGTGATTTCATCTTGTAGGGCAAATATATCTTTCAGATCCCGGTCATAACGGTCTGCCCACAAATGGTGTCCCGTCCTAGCATCCACAAGCTGGGCCGTG
>JAFDAP010000196.1 GCA_019313765.1 Deltaproteobacteria bacterium
ATCACACCTTTATTGGTGTTCACGGTTTTCATTGCCAGGAACATTGCCTCCTTCTTGAATCCCGGAGGCTCTAATACTTCCACGTCCCAGCGAGATGGAAAATTAATCTGTCTCGGTTGATTGCCGTACCACAAGAGATTGGGAACGGTTACTGTAGTCATACCCCCAAATATCCCCTCATTATATCCCTATCTTGCTGCAGCTTTTCCACGCTACCTTCATAGACGATCGTACCCTTATCAATGACATACGCCCGGTCGCTGATATCCATGGCGAGCAAGGCATTCTGCTCTGCCAACAGGATGGTCAGACCTTCTTGTTTCAGCCTCCTTATCTGGTCCCCCAATGACCGGGCAATAAGGGGGGCAAGGCCTGCTGTGGGCTCATCGAGCAATATGGATTCGGGATTGCCCATGAGTGTCCTGCCGACCGTGAGCATCTGCTGCTCTCCCCCGCTCAGGGTTCCTGCATTCTGGTTTTCCATGAGTTTCAGTTTGGGAAAGAGACCGTAAACCCTTTCTAAGCCAAGTCCACGACCTTTCTCTTTCTTCTCTCTCAGGCCTAACTCCAGGTTTTCCTTCACACTCAGATCGGAAAAAATCCAGCGGTCCTCCGGGACAAAGCCAATACCTAACCGGACAATCTGATACGATTTTTTGCCGGTAATTTCCCAGCCTTTATACTTTATGCTGCCGGATTTTGGCTGGTTGAGACCGATAATGCTCGTAAGGGTTGTACTCTTCCCGGCCCCGTTTCTCCCTAAAAGACAGACCACCTCCCCCTGTTCAATCCCTAAAGAGACCTGGAATATGGCCTGGAATATGCCGTAATAGGTATCGATTTTGTTTACTTCGAGGAGCATCGGTCTTCTCCGAAATATATCTGTTGCACCTTTTCATTTGCCCGGATATCGTCCGGTTTTCCTGCCGCAATGATGGCGCCGAAATTCATGACAGTAATGTGAACAGCGATACTGAAAACCACATCCATCTTATGTTCCGTAAACAGGACGGCAAGTGACTCTTTTTCGGCAATTTCCTTGATCAAATCGATGGTGTTGGCGGTCTCCTTGGGTGACATCCCGCAGGTGGGCTCATCTAAAAGAAGGAGATCCGGTCCTGTGGCTAAGACGATTCCAAGCTCAAGGCGTTTCCTGTCCCCGGCCGCAAGAGTGCCTGCCAGCTCCCCGGCCTGGTCGATCAGCCCTACCTTAGAAAGGATCTCTTCTGTCTCTTCTCTGAATAATTTTCCGGCATCCGAGAATAGCTTCAGACCTTTGCCCCTTGTATAAATAAAGCTGGCCTGGATGTTTTCAAAGACAGTCAGCTTGGGAAATATGTTCGTTACCTGGAAAGATCGTCCTATTCCCAGCCTGGCAATTTTATGGGGTGGGAGTCCGGTAATATCCTGTCCCTTGAAAAAGACCCGGCCTTCATCGCAGGGATAATAACCGCTGATCAGGTTGAAAAGCGTGGATTTGCCTGCCCCGTTTGGTCCGATGATGCTGTAGATATGTCCATCCTCGACCTCAAGGTCCAGGCCTGCCACGGCCATCACACCACCAAAAGATTTCCTCAGTCCCTTGATCTCTAAAATGGCCATTCAGGCTCCCTTCCGTTTCATCCACTTCTGATATTGCTCGACCATCAGACCTCCAACCCCTTTGGGGAAGAAAAGGACGATCAGAATCAGGATAATGCCCAAAAACATCCCCCAGTATTCGGTATACGAGGTAATAAAGGAATTCAGGAGCACCATTATGGTTGCGCCCAGGGCCGGTCCAAGGAAGACGTGCATGCCTCCTAACAACCCCATAAGGATCACCTCTCCTGACATGGTCCAGAATAGGATGTCAGGGGAAATGGCGGTCTCTAAAAAGGCATAGAGTGCACCGGCTACACCTGAGAAAAAGGCAGATATGACAAAGGCGATCAATCGATAGTTTTCAACCTTCATGCCCACAAAGGTCGCCCTTTCCGGGTTCTCGCGCAAAGACCTGAGCATCAGTCCAAAGGGCGATCTAACGATTTTCCATAACAGAAAAATACAGATGACAATGATAATCAGGGCGAAAAAATAATAATTGATGTACGTTTCATCCGTGGAGATCAGCGCGGGTACCGGGATTCCCTGGATACCATCATCACCGAAGGTAAAGCTGCGCCATTTAAAGGCCAAAATAAAGGCCAACTGTGCAAAAGAGAGGGTAATGGTGGCAAAATAAAAGACCCCCTTGATTCTCACGCTGAAAAAGCCGATGATAAGCCCGGCCCCCGCGGCAGCAAACGGGGCCACGGCAAAGGCGAGGGCCAGCGGGCAGGAGGCTTTTACCAGGAGAAGGGAACAGGTGTAAGCGCCGATCCCGAAAAAGGCGGCATGGCCGAAGGACATCATACCGCCGTAGCCCAACACCAGGTTAAAGCTCATGGCAAACAGGGCCCAGACCATGACTTTTGTTGCTAAGTAAAGATAGTACTGAGAAAAACCCTTTTCTAAGACAAAGGGAAGGACGATCAAGACGAGACCAGTGATGGCCCACCATAACCACCTGGCCGCGCTATTTTTTCTTCCTTCCTGCATTCCCTATCCCCTCGCCTGAACCGGCTTTCCCAACAACCCGTAAGGCCGGAAAATGATAATCACTGCCGCTAAAATGAAGAGAAAGGCCATGGCATAATTGGGCACAAACAGGATGCCGAAAGCATATATCTGTCCTGCGATCAATGCCCCCAAAAGTGCCCCCCAGATATTCCCTAAGCCCCCTACGATAACGACAATAAAGCACTCTATAATGACCTCCATGCCCATACCTAAGGAGATTCTAATCGTTGGTGCGATTACCGCACCGGACAGGCCCCCCAACCACGTGGCCATCATGAAAACCAGGGTAAATAAACCGCCCACATTATACCCTAAAAGACCCACCATATCCCTGTGCTCGGACGAGGCCCTGAGCAGTTTTCCAAATCGTGTCTTTTTTAATAACAGCCACATCAGGAGAGCGACCCCCGCGCCAACGCCGATAATAAAAAAATAATAGGCAGGAAAACGATGCCCGAAAAAGGACACAAAGCCTGATAACGATGGCGGGAGGTTAACTATCCTCAGATCCACTCCCCATATCATTTTGATGGCATCGTTGAACACAAAAATAAGGGCATAGGTAAGTAAGATCTGCAGGAGGTGTTCCTTGTCGTAGATCCGGCGGAGGAGAATCATCTCCACCAGGCCTCCAATAATACAGACAATGGTTGGCGCGATCAGCAGGGCGGCCCAGAAACCGACAAAACCGGTCAGGACTTCGGTCAGGGTAAAGGCCATATAGGCCCCTATCATGTAAAAGGCGCCGTGCGCGAAATTGACCACCCCCATGACCCCGAAGACTAAGGTCAGGCCCGAGGCGATCAGAAACAGGATCATGGCCCTGCTTAGACCGCTGATAAACTGGACAAAAAGTATGGAGGCATCAAAATCCATGAATCAAACCCTTTGCGACCTATTTACCCTTGGCTGCTTTCCTGGCCGCAGCAATCTCCTTGCATGTAGGAATCACCTTTTTGGCCGGGGTCATGACAATATCCTTCATGACCGGGAACGGGTACCCGGGAACTTCAGCGATCTGTCCCCAAAAAGCAGGCGTGATGGCCTGGTGGTCACACGCGCGCATCCTGATAGGACCGATGGCTGACTCTATGGTCAGTCCTTCCAGGGCCTTGATCACCTTCTTGGTATCCACGGAACCGGCCTTTTTAATGGCCTCTATCAGGAACTTGGCCGAGCAATACCCGCCGAATGCACCGATACCCGAGGGATAGGGATCCGGTTTGCCCATTTTTGTGGTGTAATCAAGGTATTTCTTGACAAATGCCTTGTTGGCCGGAGTGTCGGGGTAGTACCAGAGGTAATTACTGGCCGCGTATGCGCCTACGGGCATGTTTTCTTTCAGGGCCTTGGGGAACAGGGAATCACCCAAGGCGAATGCAAAAACCGGAACCATATCAAACAGGCCGAAAAGCTTGGCCTGTTTCATGAAGGAGATCAACCCGGACGCACCAAAGGCAGCATAAACGGCCTCGGGTTTCTTGGCCATCAATGCGGTCAGGTAGGGGGTGTAGTCCGTCTCTTTGAGTTTGGGCCAGACCTCGCCCACTTTCTCCACCTCTGGTTTAAATTTTGTCAGTCCTTTCCAGAAATTATCTGCAATTGAGTGACCATATTCGTAATCATCACCAATGATATACCATTTCTTGAATGGTTTGGAGGCCGCATAGTAACCCCCTGCTATCCCCTCAATGGCAGCGCTGGGGCATCCCCTGAACAGGTATTTATGCCCCTTCTCCCCGGTGATGCGATGACTCCGCGAAATATGGACCATCAAAATCTTCTTCTTCTTTCGAGCAAATTCAGATACTGCAAGTGCTGCGCTGCTGCTTATAGTACCTGCCAAAAAATCAACTCTTTCTTTAAGGATCAATTCCCGTGCGTGAGTAACGGCCTCATCCGCCTTGAATTTACTGTCGCGGGTAATAAGTTCTATCTTTCTTCCGTTAAGACCACCATTGGCATTGAATTCGTCGGTGACCATTTGCCATGCGATCAGGGCAGGTTTTGTAAAGGCCGCTGCCCCGCCCGTATAACAGTCGATCAGTCCAATCTTAATAGGTTTCTCCGCCAATGCAGCGCCCGGCGTCATTGTCA
>JAFDAP010000197.1 GCA_019313765.1 Deltaproteobacteria bacterium
TCTGCAAAACGGTTATTCCGGGGAGGTGGAACCTTCAATGACCCTTTGGGCGGTTTTATCAAGCACCCTGACCCCGTGAATCAGCATCTTGAACCGTTCATCCTTTGTCTGCCCATGATAATACCGATAATAGATCTGCTGGGCGATGACCGCTAATCGAAACAGGCCGAAGCAGTAGTAGAAATCGAAGTTTTTAATCAAACGGCCTGATTTTTCCGCATAGCGGCTGATTATCTCCTTCCTGGTGAGCGCACCTTCCATGTTGGTGGGCATCAACCGCATGACGTGCATCTCGGGTGGATCATCGCGCTGGACCCAGTATGCCAGGGAATTGCCCAGATCCATGAGCGGGTCCCCGATGGTGGCCATTTCCCAGTCTAAGATACCGATAATCTTCATGGGATCTTCTTCGTCTAACACCACGTTGTCGAACCGGTAGTCGTTGTGGATGATGCCGGGCCTGTCGCAATCAAGGGGCATGTTTTCTTGGATCCATGCCATGACTTTTTCGCAGTCCGGGGCATCATCGGTCCGCGCGGCCCGGTAACGATCGCTCCATCCCACAACCTGTCGCTCAACGTATCCCTTTGGTTTTCCATGGTTTTCAAGGCCGATTTTTTTGTAATCAATGGCATGGAGTTGTATTTGCACGTCTAAGAGTTTTTCGCAGAGCTGTCGCGCCTCTTCGGGTGTAAACGTCAGCCCTTTCGGTAAATCCCTGCGCAGGATTATGCCGCGCAGACGTTCCATCACATAGAAGGGGCTCCCGATGATGGAAGTGTCCTCGGTGTAAGCGAGTGGCTCCGGGCAATAAGGGAAGACAGGGCGGAGGGCCTTAAGTATTCTGTATTCGCGGCCCATGTCATGGGCTGTCTTGGCCTTTTTGCCAAACGGCGGCCGTCGCAGGACCAATTCCCTGTTACCAATAGTGAGCAGGTAAGTGAGATTGGAATACCCGCTGGGAAATTGACGAATGGTCAGTGTCCCGCTCAAACCAGGAATGGTGTCTCTTAAGAATTCTTCGATCCTGGAGACATCCAGCTCCTCACCCTTTCTGACTGTCTTAGCTTTGTCATTAAAACTCATTGTACTGCCTTTTCATATTCCCGGAGGATTCTTCGGGCCACTGAGATCTTGTGGACTTCGTCCACGCCGTCATAGATCCGGGCGGCCCGTTCGAACCGGTAGAAATGTGAGAGGATCGTGTCATCTGTCATACCCAGACCGCCGTGCACCTGCAGGGCCCGGTCCACGACCTTTTGCATAACGCCCGCCACGAAAAACTTGATGAGCGAAATTTCTTCCCGCGCCTCTTTAACACCCAGATTCTGCATCTTCCACGCAGCGTGCAGGACCATGAGTTTAGAGGCCTGGATGTCAGCCGCGCTTTCGGCGATCCATGACTGTATAATCTGTTTGCTTGCCAGCGTCTTATCAGGGGAGATGGTTCTTTTTAGTGCGCGGGAACACATGAGTCCAAAGGCCCTGTTGCAGATGCCTATCCACCTCATGCAATGGTGGATTCTTCCCGGTCCAAGGCGCTCCTGGGCGATTACAAAACCGTGGCCTTCCGGCCCTAAGAGGTTTTTTTGTGGTACGCGGCAGGTCTGGTAGAGTATTTCGGCGTGGCTGGCCCAGTCATCTCCTTCGTGACCCATCACCGATATGTTTCGGACCATATTAAAGCCCGGTGTGTCCGTGGGAACGATTAT
This sequence comes from Deltaproteobacteria bacterium, assembly GCA_019313765.1. Taxonomy (GTDB): domain Bacteria; phylum Desulfobacterota; class DSM-4660; order Desulfatiglandales; family Desulfatiglandaceae; genus JAIOSR01. The sequence continues at coordinate 1,713 of JAFDAP010000197.1, forward strand.
CATGCTTGCGCGCAGGTAAGGAGGCGCCTCGGGATTGGTCACGGCCATTACAATAGCAAACTTCGCGCCGTCGGCCGCAGTGGTGTACCACTTCTGCCCGTTGATTACATAATCGTCCCCATCCTTGACCGCGGTGGTGTCCATCATAACCGGGTTTGATCCGGGCAGGTCCACCTCGGTCATGGAAAAGCAGCTTCTGATTTCGCCCGCCACCAGGGGTTTGAGGTATTTTTCTTTCTGCTCGTCCGTCCCGTACATGTGAAGTATCTCAATGTTGCCGGCGTCCGGCGCATGGCACCCAAAGACATAGTGACCCAGCGGACACCTTCCCAATGATTCCGAAACCAGGCCAAACTCCACGAGGTCCAGGCCCATGCCGCCGTATTCGGGCGGGTGCTGGGGGGCCCACAGTTCCATCTGCCTGACCATTTGCCGCTTTTCGTTCAATTCGGGCAGCATCTCCGTGAAGGATTGGGTGAAAAACATCGGCTCCATTGGTATGAGCTCTTTTTCAACGAATTCATCCATCATTTCAATAATTGTCTGCATCTTGTCCGATACTGTAAAATCCATGGGCATCTCCTTTAGTTAGTGTCCATCCAGAAATGGCACTTTTTCACAAGCTCAGCGTCAATCGGCGGGATTAGTTGTTCCCGCCTTCCAGGGCGGGACGCCCAACCCCTTGATTTCCTTGATCTTGCAAAAAATTTCTCATTTCTGAATTGGACACAACACAGTGCCTTTTTTCATAAATGGATGGGCACTAGTTAATCCCTTTTTAGTGTTTCCAACAGTCAGTGTCAAGATGAACTGCAGGCATGTTTGCAGCAAGTCTAATTTTTGAAGGACCTGCCCAAATCAATGGCTGAATAATACCACGAAGAACACGAAGGTCACGAAAAAACAGAAAAAACCAGGTCTTACTTCGTGCTCTTCATGTCCTTCGTGGTGAACAATCAATTACAATCAGAATTGCAGGCATGTTTGCTTCTGTGTTGAAATCTTTTTACTCATGTCCTACATTGCAACGATATCTGTTCTTGTATGGGATAATGAGCCGAGTGGTTTTTTTAAAATCATATAGATTCCGTTATGTTATAAAAGAAAACAAGAAATGGTGACACATGAAAATACTCGTTTGTGTCAAACAGGTGCCAGAACCAGATGCAGTTATCAGGGTTGATGACCGCAAGCGTTGGATCCGTGCGGAAAAATCAATCGCTTACAAAATGAACCGTTTTGACGAGTTCGCAGTGGAAGAGGCCCTCCGGATCAGGAAGGCTTTTCCCGGCACCAGGGTTGACGCCGTTTCAGTGGGCCCTGACCGGGCGGCCATGGTTGTCAAGCGGGCAATCGGAATGGGTGCTGATAACGGCGTGCACATGGCAATAGAAGATCATGGTTACCTGAGTCCCTTTACCGTTGCCTCCCTGATTGCAGGCTACGCCCGTGACAGGCATTACGACCTGATTCTTACGGGGGTCATGGCCGAAGACGACATGCAGGGAATGGTGGGGCCCATGTTGGCCGAACTGCTGTTTCTGCCCTGCGCCACATTTATTATTTTCGAAAAAATATCACCGGGGACTGAAACAATCTACGTGGAACGGGAGATCAAGGGCGGATACAGGGATGCCCTGGAGATCAAACTTCCCGCCGTGCTGACCATTCAGGGCGGTATCAATAAGCCGCGCTATCCATCCCTCTCCAACATGCTTCGGGCAAAGAATCAAAAACTGAAGACCATTGTCCCGGGGTTGAACGAACAACCACGACAGCGCGAAGAGGTCATGCGGGTGTCATATCCGCAGAAGTCCCGTTCCGGTATGGTGTTGAAGGGCAACCAGCAGGAAAAGGCGGCCCAACTGTTAAAGATCCTGAGGGAAAAAACATTAATTTAGGGTAACCACTAAGGTATCTTTTAGACAGGATTACAGGATAAACAAGATTTTTTGTCCTGTATATCTTTCAGTAAATCCTATGTTGCAACAATATCCATATTTTGCAACAAGTTAGGCAATTAAATTGTTAATTGGCTCTTTTGGTAGGGGCAGGCCTTTGCCTGCCCTTATTGGGGCGCAGTCCCGCGATGCGCGGGACGCCCCTACATAATCATTTTCTTAAGGGGTGTCAAAACAATCCCATAGTAAATTTTCGCAAAAACAGGATATGTATTTTGATTTACAAGATAAATGAATCCAGTTCATCCTGTAAATCCTGTCAAAAAAAAGGAGTACCTGAGTAAATACTATTTATGAAATGAGGCGGCATGACAAAAAGAATCATTGTTATCGCGGAACATTTTCAGGGCAAACTTGCGCCGGTGACCTTTGAACTCTTGGCCTGTGCGCTGGAGATGGAAAGGTTCGGGCTGGGTCCCATAAATGTTGTTGTCTTAGGGGATAGCGTTGAAGACCTGGCCCATGAAATAGCCGTGACATCAGGCATGGAAGTCACAGCGATTCAGGAGCTGAACCTTAAAAATTACAACGGGGAAATCTACAAAAACATCTTAGGCGAATTATTGCCCGAATTGAGTCCTGCCTGTGTCTGTATTGCACATACGGGCCAGGGCTGGGATTTTGCGCCCGGCCTTGCCATAAGGCTTGGCGCAGCGTGTATTACAGGCGTGGAACGGCTTTTTGAGGAAGATGGCCGCATTTGCTTCACACGGCCCGTGTTTAACGGAAAGCTTGTTGCGGACTTTAGAGCTGCTTCCGATCCCACAATCATCACGGTGCAACCGGGATCATTCAAGACGGCCTCTTTTGAGGCCCTGACACCCGGACCCGTGATACTCAGAACAACGTCATATCAACCCCGTCAATCCAGGTCACTTGGGACCAGGAGCGCCAAAAAAGAGAACTCGGCTTTGACCGAGGCCGACGTTATTGTCTCGGCAGGAAAGGGAATCGGCAGGAAAGAAAACCTGGAGATTATCGAGCGGCTTGCAGCATTGTTTCCTAAGTCCGCCGTGGC
>JAFDAP010000198.1 GCA_019313765.1 Deltaproteobacteria bacterium
TAATCCTTTCAGAACGTCGCTTCCTCTCCGGAATCCTCCGTCCACAATGACTGTAATATTCCCCTTTGCCACTTCCATGATCTCATCCATTACCTGAAAAGGATGGGGAAGGTAGTCTAAGGTGTGGGCACCGTGGTTGGAGACGACAATCCCGTCCGCCCCTGCATCAATGGACTTGACTGCGTCGCTCCGGCTCAAGACACCCTTGAAAATTAGCGGCAGGGATATGGTCTTCCTTATCTCCTTCAATTCCGCTAAGGATAGGGGTGTACAATCAAAGGCCATCTGCCGGTCATGGACTTTTGTCCCCTGACCCGAGTCTATCTCGATGCCCACCCATTGAACTCCTGATTCCTGGATTTCATTCAGGGAGTGGAACATCTTCTTTCGATCCGCAAGGGGCTTCACGTTGGCAGCCAAGGGGACGCCGGTTCTTGCAATTTCTTTAAGATTCTGTGGAATAGGCGTACCGGTCCACATGAGGCTTCCCGCTGCCTTAAGCCCTTCGGCCACTTCCATGAGGCCTTCCTCAACAATGGCGGGAATAGGCATGGTTATGGCGGACATGATCACGGGTGTGGAAAGCTCTACACCCAGGACATTGCAGTTTGTTGAAGGTTTGACGCCGTCTATACACTGCTGCCTGAAAGTATATCGATCCAGTACCCGCCTATTGTTGGCCACTACAAATTCCGTTTCTACCCCGTCAAGGAGAACGCCGATTTCGCGTTCCCTGAGAACTTTTTCTCCTTTTTCGTAAATCTCGGTAAGTCCCATAGTTCCTCCTTTTTTCGGTTTACGGGCCCAATATTTTCAGCCTTGGCCGGCCCTTGCCTCTTTTCGCATACACAGGTATTGCGTTTTTATTTCATATCTTATAGAGTTTACTGAAAAAAATCCTGTTTGGGAAGCATTTATATCCCAAAAGGTACGGGCATTGCCTTGTCTGAGACAACAAAAAAAATATTAAGGATCTTCTCCATGCCGATCAGCGGAATCCATTTGATCTTATTGATTCTGGCCTTCATTGTTTTTTCTTGTGTCTTTTTTCCTAAAATCGAAAACTTCTTTATTTTTTATCCGGACAAGGGGTTAGAATTCCATCCCGCGGACTGGCGGCTCACCTTTGAAGACGTCTATTTTGATACAGAGGACGGGATAAAACTCCATGGATGGTTTTTCCCGGGCCAGGCAGAGTCGCCTGTAATCCTCTTCTGTCACGGGAACGCGGGGAACATATGTCACCGTCTTGAAAACGTAAAGCTCCTCTTAGATCAAAAACTCCAGGTCTTTATTTTTGACTACAGGGGATATGGGCAGAGCAAAGGACGGCCTTCCGAGACGGGCATTTACCTGGATGGATTGGCCGCATATGACTTCTTAGTGAACCGGAAAAACATACCTGCCGAAAGGATTGCCCTCTTTGGCCGTTCCCTTGGTGCATCAGTAGCTATTGAACTCTGTCTCGAAAGAAAAGTCAGGTCCCTCATCATAGAAAGTGCCTTTACATCGACAAAAGGGATGGCAAGGACCATGTTCCTTTTTATGCCCTTCTCGTTCTTTTTACCGCCCCACTACAACAATCTGGAGAAGATCACCCGGATCAATGTTCCCAAGCTCATTATCCATGGCGAAAAGGATGAAATAGTGCCTTTTTCCATGGGACAAAAACTGTATCATGCCGCGCAGGCCCCAAAATCTTTCTATCCCATTAAAAACGCCGGTCATAATGACACCTATGTCCTCGGGGGGAAGAAATATTTTGATACCCTGAGTGCATTTGTCAAGGATTCAAAAATTTAGTCGTTCTTACCCAATTCAACAGATCTGTTACATGCGGCCTCAACCGCCTTTCTGATGGTTTCCTCTAAGCCCATTTTATCAAACATGCCCAGGCCCGCCTCTGTTGTTCCGCCGGGAGAGGTGACCATTTCTCTCAAATGTGACAGGGAATGCTCCGAGGTCTTTGCCAGATGGGCCGCTCCTAAAAAAGTCTGAATCACCAACAAAAGAGCTGTTTCTCTTTCAAGGCCCACGCCTGCCCCTGCATCAACCATGCACTCCATCATCCTGAATACATAGCCCGGCCCGCTACCGGACAGGGCCGTCACCGCATCCATCATGGTCTCTTCCACCTCCACCGTGTCTCCCACCGCATCGAAGATGGCCCTGGCAATCGCCATGTGCTTCTGTGTCGCAAACGCGCCGGCAGCCAATGCACTCACGCCCTTCTGGACCAGGGCCGGTGTGTTTGGCATCACCCTTATAAGCGGAATATCCCGCTTAAGAACATCATGGATCATGCGTAGGGGAATTCCCGCGGCAATGGAGATGATCAAATGATCGTCCCTGATTCCGTCTTTCACTTCCTCCAGGACATCCTTCATATTCTGAGGCTTTACAGAGAGTACCACCGTAGAACACTGACGCACCAGGTCGCTGTTGGAACTGTAAGACTTCACCCCCAACTGCTCGGCCATGCGTTTTAATGCACTTGTATCCATATCCGCAGCCCCTAATTGCTCTTTACTGTAAACACCGCTTTCAATGAGCCCCTTAACAAGGGCCGTGCCCATATTTCCCGCCCCGATAAAACCTGCATTTTGCTTATCCGTCATCAAAATTCCTCCATTACGATTCCATCAACATTATAAAATTTAATCAAAAGTAACCAAACATTGGTTAATTTGTCAAGAAAAACACATAAAACATTTAAGGCGCTGGTCATCAAATGGAAGGGGATCGGTAGCCGGGGAATCGGGTGGCGGATGGAAAATTTTTGTATTACCTTAAGGGACCACAGCACAAGAAAAAGGGCATGTGAATTTTTTTACATGATAATTCTTGACGCCCCATTTTTTTTGTGATAGGCAGTTGATTTTGCAATAAAAGTTAGAAATATTGGCATGCTATATTCGAACCTGGGGAGGATTATATCTCCGAACCGGGAAAAAACATCACTACTAAAGGAGGATTGGATACATGGCTTACAACGCAGTAGAAATGGCTGACTGGCAGATTTCCGAGGCAGCAGAAGAAAACATGCCCACGCCGGACGAATGGAGAGAGAAGTTAGGTCTTGAAAAACAGGAAGTCCTTGCAATGGGCAGGCTGGCCAAACTCGATTTTCTGAAAATCATTGATCGCCTGAAAGACAAACCCGATGGAAAATACATTGAAGTGACCGCCATCACCCCGACCCCGTTGGGTGAGGGTAAAAGCACCACATCATGCGGTTTGATGGAAGGCATGGGTAAACTTGGACTGAACGTGGGAGGGGCACTCAGACAGCCCTCGGGCGGTCCCACCATGAACATCAAGGGAACCGCGGCCGGAGGAGGCAACTCGCTTTTGATCCCCATGACGGAGTTTTCCCTTGGCCTGACCGGTGATATCAATGACATCATGAACGCCCATAACCTGGCCATGGTGGCAATGACCGCGCGCATGCAGCATGAACGCAACTATAATGACGAGCAACTGAAAAGGCTCACCGGCATGCGCCGTCTCGATATCGATCCCACGCGCGTGGAAATTGGCTGGATCATCGACTTTTGCGCCCAGTCCCTGAGAAACATCATAATCGGCATCGGCGGCCGAATGGACGGCTTCACCATGCAGTCCAAATTCGGAATTGCCGTGGGTTCCGAACTCATGGCCATTCTTTCCATTATCACGGACCTGGCAGACCTGAGAAAGCGCCTTGATAATATCACCGTAGCCTTTGATAAGGCCGGCAATCCCGTAACCACAGGCGATCTTGAGGCCGGCGGGGCCATGACCGCATGGATGCGCAACACCATCAATCCCACGCTCATGTGCACGGCCGAATACCAGCCCTGCATGGTGCACGCAGGGCCTTTTGCCAACATCGCGGTAGGCCAGTCCTCCATCATTGCCGACCGGGTTGGTCTCAAGCTCTTTGACTATCATATCACCGAGAGCGGGTTCGGGGCCGATATCGGATTTGAGAAATTCTGGAACGTGAAATGCCGTTACAGCGGGCTCAAGCCCCATGTTTCCGTTCTGACGTCCACCATTCGCGCCCTCAAGATGCACGGCGGCGGTCCAAAGGTCGTTGCAGGACTTCCCCTTGCCGATGAATACACCAAGGAAAACCTGGAGTTGCTGGAAAAGGGCTGCGCCAACATGGTTCACCATATCAACACCATCCGCAAGGCAGGCATTAATCCTGTTGTATGTGTCAATCGCTTCTTTACGGATACCGATGCAGAGGTTGCAGTTGTAAGGAAGGCTGCCGAGGCGGCCGGAGCACGCTGCGCAGAATCCAAACATTGGGAAATGGGTGGTGACGGGGCCATTGAGTTTGCCGAGGCCGTGAAAGAGGCATGTGAAGAAGAGACAAACTTCGAGTTTCTCTATCCCATAGAGATGAAACTGAGAGAGAGAGTGGAAACAATAGCAAAGACGGTCTATGGGGCGGACGGTGTTTCCTGGACCGCGGACGCCGAGGCCAAGGCCAAGATGCTTGAGGCCGATTCCAAGTATGATGACTTTGCCACCATGATGGTGAAGACCCACCTCAGTCTCACCCATGACGTAGCAATCAAGGGTGTTCCAAAGGGCTGGACACTGCCAATTCAGGATATATTGATTTACTCGGGCGCCAAGTTCCTGTGCCCCTGCGCCGGAACCATCAGCCTGATGCCGGGCACCAGTTCCAA